>CAISZK010000071.1 GCA_903889915.1 uncultured Bacteroidota bacterium | reverse complement strand
CTTTATTATTAGTCCGATAAATCAGACTGCAATGGATATTCTGAACTCAATTTGGGGAAGTTATTTTGAAAGTTTCACTTAGAGGCAATTTTATGTTTTATTACTTTCCGGTGCAGACTCAATTTTTAAAAATCAATTTCCAGATCAAATTTATCTTTCAATTTGATGATGTCCGGATTTTTTTCGGCCATTTTATTGAATTTATCCTGTGGCGTGAAAGGCTTGGTAATACTGGGGTTTTTGTTAATGATGGTCTTCAATTGCAGATCATAATTGTTGAGTTCACTCCTTAATAACTCCAGCATGTCAAGTTTCTTATCGTTGATCGTCCTTTCCTGTACAATATTGTCAATGGTAAGTTCGATCATGAAGTCGTCGGAAACGGAAGGTAAACGCGAAACCAGTGTGGTGTAAAAGTCAGGACTATCATCCTTGTACTGCTTCGCCATTTTTTTCCATGCAAGTTCAAACTGATCCTTTGTGAATTTTTCAACAGGTCTGTCATAACCTGAAGATTTATCATCCAACGCACCTTTATCCTGAAGTGTTTTATTATTATCCGACTCAGCAAGTGTTTCAAATATTGATTTCGTTTCTGAAATAAATTTCCTGGCAGGAGGCTTTGCTGTTGTTTCAGTAACTACAGGAGAAGATGTTTCCTCTTTTTTTATTTCAGCAATTGGTGGTTCTTGCGACTTTATTTCAGGCTCAGGCATTTTTTTCTCCGGCTCCGGATGTACAGGTTTATTGACTGGAGGCGGAGGCGAAGAAACCTTTGTAACAGGCTTTATGAAATCTGTTTTTGGTGATTCTTTAAAAGGATTATTTTGCGCAGTGAGTGAACACATCTGCATGAGCGATAATTCAAGCAACAGTCGTTTGTTGTTTGCGGTCTTATAATTCACATCACATTTTGCAACGATGTCAAGGGATTTCAGAAGAAATTCAGGAGGACATATCATGGCCTGATCGCGGTATCTGTAGCGAATATTTTCGCCAACTTCCAGCAACTTTAATGTTGATTCATTTTTACACACCAAAAGGTTTCGTAAATGTTCGCCCAAACCATTGATAAAATGATGACCATCGAAGCCATGTTCAATAATATCATTCAGCACCAGCAGGGTTTCCGGAATATGTCCACCCAGAAGATAATTGGTAATGTTGAAGAAATAATCGTAATCAAGTACGTTCAGATTATCAATTACTGTTTTGTAGGTAACGCCGCTGTCGCCTGCAAAACTCACGATCTGATCAAATATTGAAAGAGCATCGCGCAAAGCTCCATCGGCTTTTTGTGCGATCACATGCAGTGCATCAGGTTCTGCTGATACATGTTCTTTTTCGGCAACATAAGCCAGGTGGCTTGCAATATCATCAATGGTGATCCTGTTGAAATCGAAAACCTGGCAACGTGAAAGAATAGTAGGGATGATCTTGTGTTTTTCAGTGGTTGCAAGTATGAACTTTGCATAAGCAGGAGGTTCTTCAAGAGTTTTCAGAAAAGCATTGAAAGCCGAAGCCGATAACATGTGGACTTCATCAATGATGTATATCTTATAATCGCCGACCTGAGGAGGAATGCGTACCTGGTCAACAAGGTTGCGGATGTCGTCAACGGAATTGTTTGAAGCGGCATCCAGTTCAAAAACATTAAAAGAGTTGGAAGTGTTGAACGAAAGACAGGGTTTGCATTCGTTGCAAGCTTCCATGTTGGCTGAAAGATTTTCGCAATTGATAGTCTTTGCAAGAATACGGGCGCAGGTGGTTTTGCCAACTCCACGTGGTCCGCAAAAAAGAAACGCCTGTGCAAGATGATCATTTTTGATAGCGTTTTTGAGTGTAGAAGTAATTGACTTCTGCCCCACAACCATATCAAATGTAACAGGTCTGTACTTTCGCGCTGATACTATAAAATTCTCCATTATTTAAAAATGATGTTGGACAAATATAGAACAATTTTCCTTTTCTGTGTCAGCCTATTTTCCAATAAAAGTTAAAATTACACGGTGATTTGAAGTGTTACGACCCAACGAAACCTAATCCGTTTGCCAAAGTCTGGCATTGAAAGTACTCTGAAAAGTTATTTTTACCACAAAAAACTAATGCGCAAAATTACACTAAAAAATATTTTATTAAACTCCTTATCTCCTTTAGTCAAGTTCATTTTTTTATAGTAAACATTTTAAATTCCGTATTCCAAAATTCCAGAAGGATATTCAGTTATTATTTGCAACGTAGTTGCAAAATCTTTGTAATAAATGATTATATGAGGTGGATAAAGCAGCGTAGCTGTGACATCTCCCATATTTTAATCTCATCTTTTTTTATATCGCAGCTACGCAGCTTCATTGTCTCTGTTAATTTATTATTACCAAGATATTGCTCCTATGGAGCATTTTCATCAAAACTTCCGAACATTTCGAAACTCCTAAAAATTCTCAGAGTAATGACTTCTTTGATTAGATGTATATCTATAGAAATTCTTCAACTTGACCGAAAGGGATAGGCACTTTTATTAATTTACTGTCTATTGTGGGATTTGGTGTTTTGGTGTTTTTGTGGCATTTTTTACTTTTCGGGCAACCCCAACCTTATATCCTAAAATATAATCATCAAATAGCAACCTGAAATTTTACGATCTTATACCCCATTTCTCAACTGAGCGTAGTAATTTGTCACGTTCATAACTGCACGTATTAACCAACCATTACTTATTGATTGGCTATATTTGACAGATATTGTATAATTTTACAAACTCAAATTTTAAAGAAATGATCAAACATATAGTTATCTGGACTCTTAAAGAGCAGGCCGAAGGACACAGCAAAGCTGAAAACATAGCAATAATTAAAAAAGAATTGGAAGCTTTAAAAGAAAAAATCCCTGTTGTGAAGTCATTGGAGATAGGAATTAATTTTGATCCCACACCGGATGCTTATGATCTATCTTTGTTTGCGGAATTCGAAAACAAAGAAGATCTGCATACTTATCAAAATCATCCTGAACATTTGAAAGTAGTGCAACTTTTGAAAATGATCAGGGATAAAAAGGCTGTGGTGGATTACGAGGTTTAATAAAATCAATTTTTTATTTCTGCTTCCGGTATGAAAAAAACACAGGCATTCTTTTCAAATTCCTTTAAAGGAATACTGATGCTCCTGGCAGCATCAGGGGCTTTTGTGCTATTCCTCTCAGTTTTTCCATTGATAGGTTCAATAACAACCAGCGGATTCCCTTTGGGAAAAGTGCTATTCGACAATTTGCAACTTTTGTTGATACTTTGCCTCGTAAGCATTCCTCTCGGTTTTTTTCTCGGATCTCTCGCAGGTAAATTAAAACGCAAGCGTATTTTCTGGATGATCATACTGGGTCTAATCTTCTATTGGCTGATGATTTTATTGGTCATCATGCTGATGTCGAAATTCTCTTTTTCAGGCAGGGACTTTTCGGAAATTATCCGGTTATCCGATTGGGCAATGCTTGCATATTCTATGTTTGCGGTGCCACTTATTATTCTTGCAGTTTTCTTTCTTGAAAAATGGACAAGAAAATAAAAAAGAAATTAGCTGTTCATTAGAATTCCACTACCTCTTCGAAAAATTTTCTGCCCGGCATGGGTGGAATATTGGTAACTGATGTTACGCGTTATGATAAAATCCCGAAGGGATGACAATATTATAGAATACAGAATGTCGGGATAGATAAAACCCAGAATGGGTGACACCATAATATCATCCCTTCGGGATCTTATACCGGATTGCTTGAATAATTTTCTATAATAATTTCAGTCCTTTGGACTTTTGTTTAACATCAGTATGTAAAATCAAAGCTTCGCTTCTGAAATTTTCCCTATATTGTCAGCATGAAAAAAATAATTGAAATTGACCTTTCTCCTATGGAGGCCGCCGATAGCAAAGATATGAAATACCTTGTCGCAAGGAAAATTCATATTCCCATCAGCAGCATCACTGGGATCAGGTTAATTAAACGTTCAATAGACGCAAGGAAACACAACGTTCTTATTCATCAGAGTTATGAGGTTTGGCTGGATGAAGTCCCTTCTGATGAACCCAGATATAATTTGAACTATCAAAACGTGGCAGGTAAAGACCGTGTGATAATTGTTGGTGCAGGTCCTGCAGGTCTTTTTGCTGCGATGCGGCTTATTGAACTCGGTATTAAACCTGTCATTATTGAAAGAGGGAAAATAGTTGAAGAACGTAAAAAAGATATTGCTGCAATAAACAGACAAAGAATTGTTGATCCGGATTCAAATTATTGTTTTGGAGAGGGTGGAGCCGGTACCTTTTCAGATGGCAAGCTTTATACCCGTTCTACAAAAAGGGGAGATGTCAACCGCATTCTTCACATACTACAATCGCATGGCGCCACTGATGATATTCTCATTGATTCACACCCTCATATTGGCACTGATAAGTTGCCTCAGATTATTTCGGAAATGCGAAACACCATTTTTAATAATGGCGGAGAATTTCATTTTGGACACCGCATAAACAAAATCATTGTCAGCGATGGAAAAGCACAAGGTGTTATTACCACTGAAGGTTTCAAATTTGATGGAAGTGCAGTTATACTCGCAACGGGTCATTCAGCACGTGATGTGTATCAAATGCTATTTGAAAATAATATACTTATTGAAGCAAAACCTTTCGCAATTGGTGTTCGTGTCGAGCATCCCCAATCACTGATTGATTCTATTCAATACCACACCCCCGAACGAAATCAATATTTGCCCGCATCAACTTATACACTGACATGTCAGGCAGGAGGACGTGGTGTTTTTTCATTTTGTATGTGTCCGGGAGGAGCTATTGTTACGGCTTCAACGGCTCCTGAAGAGCTTGTTCTTAACGGCATGTCCAATTCACAGCGCAACCAGCCATTTGCCAATTCAGGTATTGTTGTAACGGTGAATGAAAAGGATTTTAAAGAATTTGCAAAGGATGGCCCTCTTGCCGGTTTAAAATTTCAGGAGGCTATAGAACGAAATGCTTTTCAGGCAGGAGGCGCTGATCTCACTGCTCCGGCACAATTAATGACAGATTTTCTTAATAATAAATTGTCATCAAAACTTAACGAGACTTCCTATTTTCCGGGAATAAAAAGCACTCCTTTGAATGAATTGCTTCCGGCACCCATTACCATCAGCCTTAAGGAAGCTTTTGGCGTTTTTAATAACAAAATGAAAGGCTTTACTTCCAATGAAGCTACATTGATTGGAGTGGAAACACGGACTTCATCACCTGTTCGTATTCCAAGAGATGCGGAAACACTTGAGCATGCTCAGTTAGCCAATTTCTATCCTTGTGGTGAAGGCTCAGGATATGCAGGAGGAATTGTATCATCGGCCATTGATGGTGAAAGATGCGCAGAAATGGTTGCAAAGAAAATCAGAATTTGAGTTAAATGTTAAACAAATTTGTAATTTTGAAGTCTGTAAAATTAAATTCCAAATGAAAAAAATACTTCTCATTGTTGCCTGTTTTATTTCTGTTTATTCCTTTGGGCAAAATAAAGACAAAAAAAATTACAAGGAAAAGATCAGTGGATTTTGGCAGGGTGTCTTATCCACGAGTGGGAAAAGCTATCATGTTACTTTCAATATTCAGAAAGATGAGAAAGATTCGCTTTCAGGAAAGCTTAATGTGAAAGAGCAGGGAGTAGTGGACCTGCCAATGGACAAAACATGGTTAAAGGATAGCCTGCTTACAATGGTTTGTAAAGTTGCCAATATTCGTTATGAAGGAGTTTTTAATTTTGACAGTATGAAAATAAAGGGAGTCTGGAAACAGCATAGTGCAAAGATAGATCTTGTACTTGCACATTCAGATACAGTCAAAGTTGTTAATCATCCACAGGAACCCAAACGACCATTTCCTTATACTGAAGAAGAAGTAACTGTTGAAAGCACAAATGGTGTGAAGCTTGCCGGCACGCTCACTTATCCATCAACGGGTGATAATTTCACTGCAGTTGTCATGGTTACCGGTAGTGGTCCTCAAAACAGAGATGAGGAGATCATGGGTCACAAACCCTTCCTGGTCATCTCAGATTATCTAACCCGCAATGGTGTGGCTGTGCTGAGATGTGATGATCGCGGGACAAATGCCTCGACAGGAGATTATGCAAAAGCTTCGTCGGTTGATAATGCTGATGACGCCCTTGCCTGCATAGAGTTTTTAAAGAAACATGCTAAGATAAATCCTAAAAAGATTGGTATTATTGGGCATAGCGAGGGAGGTCTGATTGCGCCCATGATTGCAGCAAAAACCAAAGATGTGGCTTTTATTATCATGCTCGCAGGACCAGGATTAAGCGGTGATAAAATTCTTGACCTTCAAAGGGAATTGATCAGCAGGGCGGAGAAAGAAAATGAAGATAGTTTGAAAATGGACATTGCACTTGCTGATAAAATGTTTGCTATTGTAAAAAAAGAAAAGGATGATAAAAAAGCAGGTGAGCAAATGAGAAAGATTTACAAGGAATCACTGCCGGACAGTTTGAAAAATGATATTAAAACATCTTTACAGTTTAGCCAGCAAATAGCAACTCTTACTAGTTCATGGATGCGATTTTTTCTTTCTTATGACCCGCAAAAAAGTTTAAAAAAAGTGAAATGTCCTGTTCTTGCTCTTAATGGTGAAAAGGATTTGCAGGTTCCTCCTAAGGAAAATATCCCGGCAATTGAAGCAGCACTGAAAAAAGCCGGCAATAAAGATTACACGGTGAAAGAAATGCCGGGCTTAAATCATTTATTCCAACACTGCACAACGGGTTCTCCTTCTGAATATGCAAATATCGAAGAAACATTTTCACCCGAGGTACTTGACATGATTGCAAAGTGGATATTGAAAAGATAGAAGTCAGATAACAGATGTCGTGAAGCAAATGACCAATGACAATTAATGATGCGCAGCCAATGACCATTGACTATTGACTAATGACCATTGACTAATGACCGGGTGCATGACAAAAGTCCCATTCTCCCATATTTATCCACAAAAGGTAGTTTATAAAACATTTAGGACTGTGATAAAAGAAATAATAATTGAACAGAACTTTGCATCCAAATAACCAAATTAAACAAAGTAACATGGATG
>CAISZK010000070.1 GCA_903889915.1 uncultured Bacteroidota bacterium | reverse complement strand
CTGACAGTCACTCATTGCATTTTTTACTCTCAGTATGCCTTTCTGTCAGTCACTAATTTCTTATTTTTTCCCCAATAAATTGGAATTAATTATTGGAAACGGATCAAAATGGAAAAAATGGAAATTTATGGAGGACAGAAATGCAGAAAGATTACAAAAGTTTCAAAAACTTTTGTAATCTGGTCATAGCTTTTAAATCCAAGATTAAGGAAATATAAAATGTTAGATAAAATCAAAAATAAAAAAATGGAACACTGATTTTTCTGATCCCGTACGAACGAGAGGATTTAAACTAATCAGGACAAATCTTAACTTATCATAACCATAAGTCCAATCAGTGTTCTATTAACAGTCAATTGTCATTGGTCAAAAGTCAATGAGTAGCGGAACATTGAACATTGAACTTTAAACTTTGAACAAAATCAAAAAAATGTAAAATGTAAAACAACGAAATGTAAAATGTAAAATGCCGCGAAACAACAACCAACTAACAACAAACAACAAAGCCTTCATTGCGTTCTTCGCGTCTTTGCGTGAAATCAAAAATCTCAAATCAAAAAAATGTAAAATGTAAAACAGAGAAATGTAAAATGTAAAATGCCGCGAAACAACAAACAACTAACAACAAACAACAAAGCCTTCATCGCGTTCTTCGCGTCTTTGCGTGAAATTTAAATCTCAAATCAAAATTCAGAAATCAAAAAAATGTAAAATGTAAAACAGAGAAATGTAAAATGTAAAATTGCGTGGAACAACAAACCACTAACAACAAACAACAAACCCTTCATTGCGTTCTTCGCGTCTTTGCGTGAAATTTAAATCCCAAATCAAAAATATTTTTTACCTTTGATACTAAATAGATGATGTAAAAATGATGGAAACACAAAACGAACTAAAGCTGGCAGTATTGATAGATGCCGACAATGTGCCCTACGCAAACGTGAAAGAGATGTTTGAGGAAATAGCAAAATACGGCACTCCTACCTTCAAGAGGATCTATGCAGACTGGACAAAACCCACAGTATCGGGATGGAAAAAAGTACTTCTTGAAAATGCGATCACTCCCATCCAGCAATACAGCTATTCAACCGGGAAAAATGCAAGTGACAGCGCCCTCATCATTGATGCCATGGACATTTTATACACAGGCAAAGTGGATGGCTTTTGCATCGTTTCGAGCGACAGCGATTTCACAAGGCTTGCAACAAGGCTCAGAGAAGCCGGCATGAAAGTGATAGGCATCGGCGAAAAGAAAACGCTGAACCCTTTCATCACCGCCTGCGACAAGTTTATTTATCTTGAGATCCTGAAACCTGCAATTGCTCAACAATCGGAATACGACAGTAAAAAATCATCAAAAGATATAAAAGTAAAGGATAATGATCCTTTAAGCAAAATTGAGCCGGTGATCATACGCCTTTTAAATGACAGTATAGACGACCTTGCCGACGAGAACGGATGGACATTCCTGGGCGAACTAGGCAACTTAATGCTTAAGAAAAAACCCGACTTCGACCCGCGAAATTATGGCTTCCCTAAAATGCTGCCTTTGATAAAAAGCATGAACAGGTATATCATTGACGAACGCGACACAGGAAAAAACAATATCAAACTCATTTACATCAGAAAAAAATGACATAGTCAATAGTCATTGGTCATTAGTCATTGGTCATTGACTGCTGACTATTGACTAATGACTATTGACTATTGACTAATGACAATTATGAATGTTGATGATTACATTGCAAAGCAGCCTGAGAAGTACAGGGCAACACTTGAGTTGTTGAGGAAAACCATTAAGAAAGCAGCGCCCAAAGCTGTTGAGGCGATCAGTTACCAAATGCCGGCTTTTAAGTTCAACGGGATACTTGTGTGGTATGCTGCCTATAAAAACCATTATGGATTTTATCCGATGGCAAATGCTGTGAAGGTCTTCAGTGAAAAACTCAAAACGTATGACTGCGACAAAGGCACAATAAGATTCCCGGTTGACAAGCCATTGCCACTTGATCTGATAACTGAAATAGTAAAATTCAGAGTTGAAGAAAATCTGAACAAGGTAAAATCAAAAGAAGTTTCGAAGAAGATTATAAAGAAATGAAATTAATTATCTCCTTTAATCAATTCACCACATACGCATAGCAGGTACATAGAAATTCACATAGGGAAGACCCGAGAATTATTTGGATTTTTGCGTGAATAATCTATGTGAAACCTATTTTTCTATTGTGCCTATGTGGTAAAAAAATGCTGCTGATAAGAGTTCAACCCTCTCAAAAAAGCAGCTAACTTTGTTGAAGAAGATAAACTAATTAAAACACAAGTTAAGAATAGCAGGTAAAAAACTTAAACAAAATACCCCATGAAAAAATCATTACTCATTGCAATTATTTTTTTCACTTTTTTGTTTGCAGGCAGAGTTCATGCACAAAACACATACATTGTCCTGACCACAGTGAGCAGCAGCGATCCCTATTACCAGGCCGCACAAACACTCGCAACATACAGGAATGCTCAAATAATTCATTTCAATGCGGACTCCATAAATGCACTGATACCCGTATTGCAAAATATTCAACCCCGCTATGTAGCCGTAGTGCTTAAACCCATTGAACTGAACATAAATTTTGTGCGACAGTTCCTGATGATGAGCACACGGATTGATGCTGATCCTTTCAGTGATTTTTCTTATGGCTATATTACCGGCGCGACGGCACAGGATGCACTGAATTTTGTGAACAATATCATCTATGCCGAATCGCAGAACATACAGAACTATCCTTTGAATGTGGGAGGATATGCAGCATCTTCCATCAACGCTGTTTACTCCAGTCCGGGTGATTATCTGACCTATCTGAACCCTCCCGATTACTCACAAATTTACATGGAAACAAATGATTCGGGCACAGGGTTGAATTACTTTTTATCAAACACCAATTCCATGCTCAACAAGAAACTGCTGGACATCGGTTATAATGGCGACCCACACATGCTGTGGTTATTTGATGGTGGCAATACAAATCCAAATCCTCCCGTTTGGAATTATGACAGCACAAAAATTGAAGATACTGCATATTCACGCGTAGGACTTACAAGTTTCAACATTGGCGCATTGAACCTCTACCCTGCTGTGGCTTTCAACGGAGCCTGTCATTCAGGTGAACCAAAAAGAGTGATGGTGGAAAGCGACATTGCAGCAACCTTCGGCGACCCGCAAGGTGTAATTAAATTTTATACCATGAGTGATTCATTCAGCTTTGCACTTTCAATTCTCAAGACCGGCATTACAGGATACTTCGCCCCCTGTGGCGCTAACAATGCCAATGATGAAGGGGAAGAAGTTTACAATGCATTTCTTTATCATGAACCACTGGGCGATATTTTTAAAAGAAGCATTGATGGTGTGGTGATGGGCTTCCTCGGGAACAGTCCTGAACTTAGAATTTTCCAGGAAGGCGGCTCAGAGTATGATGATGATATTTATTCGTCAGGCACATTCAATCCTGCTGACTGGTCAGGCGCAAGCGCCATGCTGGGTGGAAAAGCAAACAGGATTTATTTTGGCGACCCCCTCTTCAACCCATATAAAAACAACTACTCTCCCTCGCTGAACCTTGCCAACGCAGTTGTTGATTCCATCAATCCGACAACCTTAGACATCAATCTTTATTATCACAAACCTGATGCATCCACAGCCTATTTCCCTGTGTGGGATAAATTTCATTACGGAAACACACGCATTTATATTCCTGTTGAACTCCCTTCCTATTGCAATACTGTGAATAGTTTCACAGTCATTGATTCTTCCGGCGCTTATGATATAGCAATACATGCAGTGGAGCATTTCGAAGGCAAGACCATACTTCACATTGAAGTTGACATTCCCAATGATATGTACAGCGCGATCACTTACTTTATTAAATTCCGCATCACATATTCACCTTTAGGAATCACACTCCATGAGGACAACCTGCAAAACATTCACATATTCCCAAACCCTTCAAATGACAATGTAACTCTTCAATTCATAAACACTGATCATGCTCAATTTTCAGTTAGCATATACGATGCAAGAGGGCAAATTGTAAAAGAAATGAATGCTGTTACAAACAGTGAAGTCAGCATAGAAGGGCTGAAAAGCGGCATGTATTTTTACCGGTTACAAAACTCTGACGGAGTTGTGGGGCAGGGTAAATTTATCATTGAATAAGCAGGGAAATACCAGTATAAAAGTAGAAAATGATGGTTTAAATAGTTTATCATTTCGCAGTACAATATTATTAATTATTTTTGCCGGCATAAAATTAAAAGCATGAAACCTAAAAATAAAATTTTCAGCGGAAAAACATTGGCAATATTAACAGGTGGCGGCGACACCCCTGCATTGAATTCAAGTATTGAATCCATTAGAAACAGAGCATCCATGCTTGGCTTCAAGGTTTATGGTGTAAGAAAAGGCTGGAAAGGATTGCTGGGAGATGGCGATATTATCAACCTGACAAACCATCCGTATGATGGCTGGTATGGTGGCACTGCGCTTTCATCAAGCAGAACAAATCCTTTTCCTACAAAGAAAAACCCAGAGAACAGGGTTCCACAGATACTTCAAAATCTTAAAAATTATAAGATAGATGTACTTGTTTCCATTGGTGGCGATGACACCAACGGAGCTGCAAAAAGGCTTTATGAAACTGAAGGGATACCTGTGATAGGTTTTCCGAAAACCATAGACAATGATCTTCGCACGCAGACTATTCATTCTTTCAATGGTCATAAAATTGAAGCAGTGCTTTGTCCCGGCTTTCCTTCCGCCGTACAAGGCATCATGGAATTTGCCAACAGGATGCGTACAACCTGCGAATCGCATCAGCGTATTTGCGTGCTCGAAGTCATGGGACGCGATGCCGGATGGCTTACAGGTGG
>CAISZK010000069.1 GCA_903889915.1 uncultured Bacteroidota bacterium | reverse complement strand
TGAAAGCAAATGTGGAATTGAATTTTTAGGAACAGGCTCAAAAAGGAACACATTTTCAAGATTCTCTTTTTCTATTCTTTCTTTAAGATGTGATGTTAACGGCCCCTTCCCGAACAATACAAAGGCGACCTGCATATCATTTACAAGTTTTGACGCATCCAATAAACTATCCAGTGCATTTGCTAACCCAAATGTTCCGGTATATGCCACAATTTTTGAAAAGGTCTTTTTAATTTCATTTAGTTTGATCATGACATTGTCAGGAATGTTTTTAAAGTTCTCCCATTGATTCAGATCAATTCCATTTGGTATGTAATTCCATTTTTCTTTTTTTAGACCATGAGCAAGCATGTGGCTTAGTGTAAATGGTAAAAGCGAAATAACCTTATCGGATTTCTTGTAAGCAAAATTTTCTGCATATTGCATGAGCATAATGAAAGGATTCCATTTCGACAACCCTCCTAATTCCATTGGTGACAATGGCCAAAGGTCATGCACTTCATAAACCAGTTTTGCATGGCATTTCTTCGAAATATAGCGTGCCGGAAAAATATCCAGAGGGTAAGTTGATGAGGCAATCACAGCATCGTATTTGTTGTTTTTCAGTATGACTTTTGTCAGTGAATAAATCCTGAATGTAAAAACCAACATGCTGAAAAACCTCTTCAAGCCATTTGCAGAATACCTTGGTGTCTTTATCCAGAAGTATTGAATGCCGTCAACTTTAGTGATTGAATATTTACCTTCAATTTCCGGGTTTTTTGTACGTATATGTGAATAGGTGCCTGCTATAATTGTTGCCTTGTGGTTGTTTTTCTCCCATTCTTTAGCAAGATAAAACGGCCTGTACTCCATACCTAAATCTATTGAACCGGCGTAATGGTTAAGGATAAGAATATTCATAAATGGTTTTCCTTTGAATGAAGTAAGAGATTGCGAAAGTATAAAATTAGCGCCAATTATACATGAATTCTTGTTACCTTTAAGCAAAAAAAAGCGCTGCATCTCTGCAGCGCTTTTTTTAATAAAGGAAGTTTGTTAAACCATTCCTTGAGCCATCATAGCATCAGCAACTTTTACGAAGCCACCAATGTTTGCGCCCTTAACGTAGTTAATGAAATCACCTTCTTTACCGTATTTCACACAAGTTTTGTGAATAGCGATCATGATGTTGTGTAATCTTTCGTCAACTTCTTCTCTGGTCCAGTTTAATCTCATTGAGTTCTGGCTCATTTCGAGTCCTGATGTTGCAACACCACCTGCATTGGCAGCTTTGCCAGGTCCGTAGAGAATTTTGTTTTCAATGAATACTTCAACAGCTTCCGGAGTTGAAGGCATGTTAGCTCCTTCAGAAACGCAGATACAACCATTCTTTATCAGAACTTTTGCATCTTCGCCATTGAGTTCGTTTTGAGTTGCACTTGGTAATGCAATGTCGCATTTCACACCCCATGGGGTTTTTCCTGCTACATATTCTGCGCCATATTTCTTAGCATACTCTTCAATTCTGCCTCTTTTTACATTCTTCAGTTCCATTACGAAAGCAAGTTTTTCGGCATCAATACCGTTCTTGTCATAAATGTAACCATTGGAATCTGATAAGGTAACAACTTTTCCACCAAGAATAGTAGCTTTTTCAGTAGCATACTGTGCAACGTTTCCTGATCCTGAAACAACAACTGTTTTGCCTTTGAAGCTTTCGTTGATTGTTCCAAGCATTTCCTGTGCAAAATAAACCTGGCCGTAACCTGTAGCTTCCGGACGAATTAATGAACCGCCCCACTCAAGTCCTTTACCTGTTAACACACCGACAAATTCGCCGCGGATTCTCTTGTACTGACCAAACATGAAACCTATTTCACGTCCACCAACACCGATATCACCAGCAGGAACGTCAGTATCTGCACCGATATATTTGCACAGCTCAGTCATGAAGCTCTGGCAGAAACGCATTACTTCATTGTCTGATTTTCCTTTAGGATCGAAATCTGATCCACCTTTTCCACCGCCCATAGGCAATGTAGTTAAGCTGTTTTTGAAAACCTGCTCAAAAGCCAGGAATTTCAAAATACCTAAGTTCACCGTTGGGTGTAAACGCAAACCGCCTTTGTAAGGGCCGATAGCGCCATTCATCTGAATTCTGAAACCACGGTTTACCTGGAATTCACCTTTGTCATCAATCCAGGGCACCCTGAACATGAATACTCTTTCAGGCTCAACGATTCTTTCAAGAATCTTTGCATCTTTGTACTGAGGATGTTCTTCAACATAAGGAATTAATACTTCCACTACTTCCATAACTGCTTGATGGAATTCTTTTTCACTGGGGTTTTTTGCAACCACCTTGTCCATGAACTGTTTTACTTTTGGATCCATTTTGTTTTGTTTTTGTTTAACAATAATTTTTTTAATTAAATTGAACGTTGATTGTATTAATCAATTTTGCGACAATGGTAGTACATTTTTTTTTTTAAGGAACAAATAAATTTGAAAAAAAAAATAAAATTTATTTCTTGCTTTTCTCGAAAATAATGTTATGAGAACGTTTTTTTTAATTTGTTTACTTGTGTTTCGCTTTATAAGTATTAGTTCGTTAATCCATTAACCAATCCCGTTGCTACATATCTTCCAATGCATTTCCCATGGAGGGCAATAATTGTTGTTGCTTCCCAATTATTCCTTCAACGCTTTCAATTAACTAATCTTCCTCAACCACCAACAACAAACTACTATCAACAAATATTTCCACCTTCTATTCCAACTTAAAATACTAATTTTACAGCCATATCAGAATCTACAATTAAGGTTAAAATAAAAAACCTTAAGAAAAAAGGAGAAATAACCATGGACGATATTATTGGACCTAACGGTAATTATAAGCCCGAAGAGATACAACAACTAATATTTGAGAAAAAAGAACGACTCAAAGAACTTAATGCTATCAATAAAACCACTGAAATTCTTAAAGGCAACGGCTCTATTGACGATATGCTGCAGGACATTTGTTTTATTCTGCCTCCGGCATGGCAATATCCTGAATATACTGCTGCCCGCATAAAATTTGGCAAACAGGAATATATCACATCAAATTTCAAAGAATCAAAATGGGTGCTTCGCCGTTTGTTTGAGACTATTGACGATAATGAAGGTGTCATCGAAATATTTTACCTGAAGGATTTCCCCGTCATTGATGAAGGTCCGTTCATGAAGGAAGAGCGTCATCTGATAAATAACCTTGCAGTATTGATTACTGGTTACCTCAACACAATTTTAGGGAAAAATCTTTTAAAGGTTGCTCAAATAAAGGATAAAGGTAAGCACACTGAAAAAGCCAAAACTGAGCAGTCAGGAATGAGAATGCAGCTATTACAGAAATTCTTGAACAAGCACAACTCCGACCGCGACATTTACCACGACCTAATGCCATATAAGGTGAGGGAAATTCTGCTTGTTGCCAATATGTACGATGCTTATATCATAGAAAAAGAGGGACGTTTTTTTGAACAACTCACAGGTGAATATTATCAGTTGAATCTTTCTTCTGTTCCACGTATCACTGGCGTTTCCTCTCCTGAAGAAGCACTTGAAAAACTTCAGTTTCATCATTACGATCTTGTGATACTCATGATGGGTATTGATAAAAATACTCCTATTCAGTTAAGCCAGATTATTAAACAGATATATCCTAATATGCCCATTCTGCTTTTACTGAACAATAGTAGTGATGCCGGCGCTTTCGAAAATAAAAAGCTTACAAGTGTTGATAAAGTTTTTGTATGGAATGGTGATAGCAAAGTTTTTCTTGCCATGGTGAAGTATATCGAAGACCTTGTCAATATTGAAAATGATACACGCATTGGTTTGGTTAGGGTTATACTGCTTGTTGAAGATTCAGCAAAATATTATTCCCGTTTTTTGCCCATTTTATATTCTATCGTAATTGAGCAAACTCAGCACTTGATTGAAGAAGTGAATTCCGATAGTCTGTATAAAATTCTTCGTATGCGGGCACGCCCGAAAATTGTTCTTGTTTCCAGTTATGAAGAAGCGATTGATTATTTCAATAAATACAATGAATACTTGCTTTGCATCATCACGGATGTGAAGTTTGAAATGAACGGAAAACTTGATGAGCAGGCAGGTCTAAAGCTTGCTGAATATGTGAAAAACGAAATTTCCGATCTTCCTGTGCTTATTCAGTCTTCCGAAGCAGAAAATGCCACCAAAGCATTTAAACTGAAAGCCACATTTGTGAATAAAAATTCCGAAAACCTTCTTCAGGATTTGAAAAGCTTCATTAGTTATTACCTTGGATTTGGTAATTTCATTTATCGCGATGGTGAAGGTCGTGGTGAGATTGCCGTGGCCCGTTCGATGAAAGAGTTTGAAGCGTTGTTGAAAACCATTCCTGAAGATTCTCTCATTTTTCATGGACGACGCAACCATTTTTCCAATTGGTTTATGGCAAGGGGCGAGATTCAGCTTGCAAAAAATATGAAGCCTGTAAAAGTTAGTGATTTTAAAAATCCTGAGGGACTTCGTCATTTTATTCTCGATGCCATTCACCAGTGTTTGTTTGAAAAAAACAAAGGAAAAGTTGTTAGCTTTGATGAAACAGCAATTCTCGATGAAACTACCATTGTAAGTTTGAGTACAGGTTCATTGGGTGGAAAGGGCAGGGGCCTTGCATTCATCAGCACTTTGATCTATAATTTTGATTTTTCAAAGATCGTTCCGGATATCCGTGTTCGCACACCGGTCACCTCTATAATCGGGACTGATGAATTTGAAAGTTTTATTGAAAACAACAACATACGCAGCAAAATTGAAAATATTGTTGATTACGATACAATCAAGAATATTTTTGCTGAAGCTAAATTGACAGATTCTCTTGTAAAAAAACTTAAGCGATATCTGAGAGTTATTCATAATCCTGTTGCTATCCGTTCTTCAAGCCTTTTTGAAGATTCACTTACGCAACCTTTCGCTGGTATTTTCGATACTTTTCTGCTCCCAAACAATCATCCTGATATTGAAGTTCGATTGGAGCAAATGCTGACAGCTATTAAACTGGTTTATGCTTCTATTTTTTCACCCAATGCCAGAGGTTATTTTGAAGCGATCAACTATAAGATTGAAGAGGAAAAAATGGCTGTGATTGTGCAGGAAGTCGTGGGGTCCGTCCACGAAGAAACTTTCTATCCCCATATCAGTGGCGTGGCACAGTCATATAATTATTACCCTATCTCCCATATGAAACCAGAAGATGGTTTTGCTGTACTTGCCGTTGGCCTTGGGAAATATGTGGTGGAAGGTGAAAAGACATATCGTTATTGCCCTGAATATCCAAACCTCGAGATTTATTCTGCAACCGACATGTATAAAAATTCCCAGCTTCATTTTTATGCAGTGGATATGCGTCAAAAGAAATTTGACTTGCTGGAAGGTGATGATGCTGCCCTTGTAAAGCTTGATATTGATATAGCAGAAAAGCACGAAACATTGAAACATTGCGGTTCTGTTTACGATCTCACCAATGAGCGGTTAGTTGCTGGTTTGAGTATTACCGGACCACGTGTGGTGACTTTTGCAAACATTATTAAGCACAAATATATCCCTCTTTCCAAAACAATTCAGCTAATCCTGAATCTCGTTGAAGAAGCTATGGGTTCACCTGTTGAAATTGAATTTGCAGTAGATCTTAATAAGGACAAAAATGGAAATGCTTCTTTTTACCTTCTACAGATAAAACCTTTGATCAAAAATGTTTTTGAGACACAAATAAAAATAGGCGATATTGATTACAGCAGGTTATTGCTCAACTCTGAGATGTGCATGGGCAACGGCATCATTGATGACCTTACCGACGTGATTTATGTGGATGTGAAGAAATTTGACAAACTGAAAACTGAAAAGATGCGCGATGAGATAGAGCACCTGAACAGCGAGATGATCAAAAGCGGAAAAAAATACATTCTCATCGGTCCCGGCCGCTGGGGAACAAGAGATCGGTTTATTGGTATTCCTGTTGCATGGTCCCAAATTTCAAATGCCAAGATTATTGTCGAAGTAAGCCTCGAAGATTTTCCTCTCGATGCTTCGCTTGGTTCTCATTTTTTCCATAATGTGATCTCAATGAATGTTGGCTATTTTTCTGTCAAGCACAACTCGCTTATTGATGTTATCAATTGGGATATTCTCGATCAGCAGGAGATCATACAGGAAACAAAATTTTTCAAACATGTTCATTTCAACAAACCCCTCCAGGTTATTATGGACGGCAAAAACAGAAATTCATTGATTTATTTCTAACACAACAACAAACTACTAACGACAAACAACTAACGAATAATTTTCATGGCCTACACTAAATCCAACTACAACGAAGAATTCGCAACAGATAAACATTATTTCTCCGACATTTCTTTTAATAAACTTATGCAAAAGCGAATCAACAATGTTCTGTTGGTTTGCAGTACATACGATGCTTTTATGCTTGAAGAGGATGGACGAATAAACGAAAAAATTTTCAACGAATACACTTCACTCAATCTTCGATATCCACCACAGTTTTCACGTGCAAGTTCCTCGGCAATGGCTTTCGACCTGCTTGGCCGCAATCATTACGATTTGGTTATTACCATGCTCAACATAGGCAAGGTTGATGCTTTCGAACTTGCCAATAAGATCAAGAAAAATTATCCTGACAAGCCTATTGTGGTTCTCACACATTTCTCACGTGAAGTTTCACTTAAACTTGCCAATGAAGATCTCTCTTCTATTGATTATGTCTTTTCATGGCTCGGCAATTCCAGTCTGCTCCTAGCGATCATCAAGCTTATTGAAGATAAAATGAACGCAGATTACGATATTGAAGAAGTCGGCGCTCAGGCTATCCTGCTTGTTGAGGATTCAGTCAGGTATTATTCAAGTTACCTCCCCAATATCTATAAACTCATTTTTGAGCAGCGAAACGAATTGATGGCAGAAGGCTTGAACGACCATCAGAAAACAATGACCATGCGTGCAAGGCCAAAGATTCTGCTTGCAAAAACCTATGAAGATGCAGTCATGATCTTCGAGAAGTATAAGAACAATGTTCTTGGGGTGATCTCCGATATGTCTTTTCCTAAAGAAGGGAAAATTGATCGCGAAGCAGGCATCAAATTATGTTGCATGATCCGCAGTGAAATCAGGCAGATGCCGCTGTTGCTGCAGTCTTCCGATGATACCGGGCGCGAAGCCATGGCTGTTATCAGGGCGCATTACATCAACAAATATTCCAAAACTCTTCTGGCAGATCTTCGCAAATACATCAAGGAAAATTATGGTTTTGGTGATTTTGTTTTCAAAGATCCCGAATCCGAACAGGAATTAGACAGGGCTACAAACCTTCATTCACTGCAGGTGAAGCTTCAGAATGTTCCCGAAAGATCCCTCGAATATCATGTACGAAACAACCATTTTACTCGCTGGCTCAAAGCCCGTGCATTATTTCCTCTGGCTGATCTTTTCAAATAAAAAAGTATGAGGGATTTCAAAAGCGTTGATGAAGTGCGTAGCTACCTTATAGACACTATTGCAAACTACAGGATCAGCAAGGGGAGGGGAGTCATTGCAAGTTATTTTGATGAATATGCCATCTTTTCCAGGATTGGTGATGGTATGCTTGGTGGCAAAGCACGCGGACTTGCCTTTGCTGACTATATGATCAAAAAACACAAGATCATTCACAAATTTGAACATGTTTACATCTCCATACCACGCACCATTGTGCTTACAACTGACATCTACGACGAGTTCATGGAATTAAATGACCTATACAAAGTCGCATCATCTGATATTAAAGATGAGGAAATTTTATTACAGTTTATCAATGGGAGGATTCCTGAGAGGGCTGTTGATCAGTTAAAGGCCATCATCAACGTTACGGAGAGACCAATTGCCGTTCGCTCTTCCAGTCTGCTTGAAGATTCGCACTACCAGCCTTTCGCCGGAGTCTATTCAACTTATATGGTTCCGAATAGCGACTCTGATTTTTATGTCCGGCTCCAGCAGCTTCAAATCGCTATTAAAAGTGTTTATGCATC
>CAISZK010000068.1 GCA_903889915.1 uncultured Bacteroidota bacterium | reverse complement strand
CAAAATCGAAAACGAAACAAAAAAAGAAGATTGCGGATGTGGAACAGGTGGAACAGATTGTTGCTCCCCTAAGAAAAGCAAATGCTGGATGAAGATCCTGTTCATAGTGATCATCGTTGCTGCAATAGGAATTGTAACATGGAAGCTGGTCTGTAACAATTGCTGTGATAGTCAGAAATGCTCCAAGGCAACAACAGAAAAATCATGCTGCGGGGATTCTACAAAATCAGGTAAATGTGGTGATATGAAAAGCGCTGCCGGTTGCTCAAAGGATAGTATGAAATCAGGCAAATGCCCGGCTTCAAAAAGCACTGCAGGCTGTACAAAAGAAGGTGAAAAATCAGGCAAGTGCTGTGATTCTAAAAAATCATCCTGCTGCTCAAAGGATACAGTAAAATGATAGAATGGGTAAGTCACATATTGAATTCTGAACAGGCAGGAATAACGGTTTTAATCGCCGTTTTCCTGATGGGCATGATCAGTGTGGTTTCCTGTGGTTGCAACTTTGCCATCATAGGCGTTGTTGCAGGTTACACAGGTGCAATAGGATCAACAGGCAGAACAAAAGCAGTCGTCTGGAGCGGCATATTTTTCCTTATCGGAACA
Source organism: uncultured Bacteroidota bacterium (assembly GCA_903889915.1). Taxonomy (GTDB): domain Bacteria; phylum Bacteroidota; class Bacteroidia; order Bacteroidales; family CG2-30-32-10; genus CAISZK01. The sequence continues at coordinate 11,457 of CAISZK010000068.1, read as the reverse complement.
GTCGTTTCTATGGCAATCGTCGGAGCCATCATTGGTTTTGCAAGTCAGCTTATCAATGCATCCTTTGGAAACTATTGGAAAATAGCGGCCGGTTTGATCTCTATTCTTTTCGGACTTTATACACTTGACCTGCTCCCCTTCAAAATTCCCGGAATTAATTATAACCCTAAAGGCAATGGCAGCGGCATTGTTTCAGCCATGATATTCGGCTTTGCTGTTGGAGGATTATCCACAGCATGCAGTTTATGCTGCAACCCTTTTTTCCCGATAGTGATGGCTGCTACTTTCGTGAAAGGAAGTGTGCTGTGGGGTGTTCTCATGCTGATCGTTTTTTCGGTTGGCTATGGACTGCCATTGGCTGCAGGAATGATTGGCATTGGATTGGGGTTTGGAAAAATATCAAAAACAGTTGCTAAAGTTGGAACCATCATCAAATATGCAGGCGGTATTGCACTTTTGGTTCTTGGTTTTTATTTTCTGATAACAATATGAAAAAGCATTACATCACAGGAAGTATTGATACTGCTGCTGGCAAGGTGCAACAGATATCAACAGTGTGGAACAATACTGATGTTTGGAGCACCATCAAAGTGCGCTGGTCTGTTGGCCGTCATGACTACAAGGTAAAACAGGGTCTTTATGCAGTTGGCGTACCTGATGAAAATTCAAGCATTTTTGTTACTGCAAATTTCAAATTAAGTTTTGATCACCTCCGCCGTTCTTTGCATGGAATGAATGCATGGGTGCTTGTGCTCGACACCAAAGGAGTGAATGTTTGGTGTGCTGCGGGCAAAGGAACCTTCGGAACAAAGGAACTTGTTTACAGAATCAGGGCGCACGAACTGGAAAAGATAGTCAGTCACAGAAAAGTGATCGTTCCTCAGCTTGGTGCGACAGGTGTTGCTGCACATGAAGTTTTTAGTAAAACAGGGTTCCATGTAATTTACGGACCGGTAAGAGCAGCAGATATCAAAGCCTTTGTAGATGCAGGTTTCAAAGCCACACCAGAAATGCGCAAAGTTACTTTTCCGATGAAGGAAAGAGCGAAATTAATTCCTGTGGAACTTTCTTATGGAAAATATTATCTGCTGGTGATACCTGCTCTCTTCTTCATCATTTCAGGACTGAATTCAAAAGGATACTCTGTGGATGTTGCCTGGATAAACGGAGGAAGGGCAGTGGTTAATTTATGTGCAGCTTATCTTGCAGGTTGTGCACTCACGCCATTGTTGCTGCCCTGGATACCTTTTAAAATGTTTTCAATAAAAGGGCTGTTGATGGGGTGGATCATTACTGCTTTGCTTTTGTATTTAAATTTTCTCGGCGGTAGTATTTTCGAGATCATTTCATGGTTTCTGATCACAGGAAGTCTTTCTTCTTTTCTTGCCATGAACTTCACCGGTTCATCAACTTTCACATCGCTATCGGGTGTTAGGAAAGAAATGAAATTTGCCTTACCTTTGCAAATAGGAGCCGCTGGTTTGGGATTAATTGGTTGGATTGTTACTAGATTTATTTAGAAAACCATGGAAGAAATTGAATTACTAAATCAAAAATTAAAGCAAATTATCCCTTCTGAAAAATATCTTCAGAGCGAGATGGTTGTAAGTGATTTTAAAAATGCTATTTCATTTTACCCTGCGGGTAAAGGGGTATATAAAAATGTTCCAAAATTTCCAAAGGGCAAAATAATGGTTGTTGGTCAAGATTGGGGAACTAAAAGTGCATTTGATATTGACCTGAATAATGATGATGAAAAAAATTTAAAAGGAGCAACCTGGAGAAATATTAAAACTCTCTTTGACGAAGCTGGAATTAATATGGAATGGTGCTTTTTTACAAATGCAATAATGGGTTTAAGAAGCGGAGATAAGATATTAGGAAAATCACCTGCATTTAAAAAAGAAAATAAGCCTTTTCTCGAATTATGCAGGCAATTCTTCGTTGAACAATTGAATGTATGTGAACCCAAAATTATTATCGCTTTGGGTAGCTTTGTTCCTTTGTTCTTGCATGCTTTTTTTGAAAAAGATAACTTTGATTTTTTTAGTAAAGTTAGGTCTTTTAAAGAAATTGATGTGAATAATAAATCAGTTTTACTTAATGTCCAACTAGCAAATTATTCTCAAAAAGTAAATGTCATTTTTTTAACGCACCCTTCTTTATATTTTGTGAATGTCAGATATCGAAAATATCATGATTTAAAGGAAATGCCAGCAGAAATAGAAATGATAAGAGATGGTTTAAAAAGCAAAATTAATTTGTCTTAGTTATGAACGGATTGGTATATCTTAAAGATGTTGTCACTCTTGAACTGGATGTGACGAAATGCAATGGTTGCAGGATGTGTACTATTGTTTGTCCTCATGATGTTTTTTTGATCAAAGACAGAAAAGCTATCATTGACAAAAAAGATCTCTGCATGGAGTGTGGCGCTTGTGAAAAGAACTGCCCTGAAGGAGCCATCAGTGTTAGATCAGGTGTAGGATGTGCAGCAGGGATCATCAATGGAATATTGAGAGGTGGCGAACCCACTTGTGATTGCTCATCATCGAAATCTAATTGTTGCTAAAATGGTCATTGGTCATTAGTCATTAGTCAAAAGTCAATGTGCTTCGCCAACTTTGAACCTTAAACTTTAAACATTGAACTCAAAATGAAAACAAAAATTCTCATAATATGCACCGGAAATACCTGTCGTAGCCAAATGGCTGAAGGGTTTCTGAAATCACTGAATCCCGAAATGGAAGTTTATTCTGCAGGTACGAATGCTGAAAAGAATGTCAATCCTTATGCTGTGAAAGTAATGGCTGAAAAAGGAATTGATATCTCGAAACAAACTCCAAAAAATGTTGATCAGTTTCTTGACAAGGCCTTTGATTATGTTGTGACGGTTTGTGATCAGGCAAATCAATCATGCCCTTATTTTTCGGGAAAAGTTAAAAACAGGCTGCACATAGGTTTTGAAGACCCCGCCAATGCCAAAGGGACTGAAGAAGAAAAATTAATTGTTTACAGGAAAGTAAGAGACCAGATAGAGGAAGAATTTTTAGTTTTTTGTACAAGGTATAAATTGCTGTCATAATCTATATCTGCGTTCAAAAATTAGCACCCCCTTTGAATTTGGAATTTGAGACTTGGTTCTTGAGTCCACTCCGATAAATCTATTTCTTGCCGCGAAGGCTCAAAGCCTCAAAGTTTCGCAAAATAATTTAAATTGTTTTTCAATTATTTGCGTATCTTGATGTCTTAGTGTCTTAGCGGCAATTTTATGTTTTATTACTTTTCGGAGCAGACTCGTTCTTTAAACTTAAAGATTCTCGTTTCCCTTTTTTATGTAATTTTGTACCAGAACATCTGTTATGAAACCTCTTTACTTTCTTATTTTTATTTTCACATTCAACCTTGCAAATTCGCAGGACATCACTGCTTACAGAGACTACCGCAATTACTTTTATGTGTTTGATAAAGGTGTGCAAAGTGAAATTGAAACCCTTTCAATAAAAAACTATAAGATAGGTCAGGATTGCATAGAATACAGAGATTATACAGGCAATCTGAAAGTTTATTACAAAGGCAAAGTGTATGACATGTATGATGCAGCCGACGATTATTTTGTTTCAAAACACTTTGCACTTGGGCTGTTGAACAATCAGCTTAAAATTTTTGATAAAGGCAATATGATCACCCTGTCAACCAACATTGGTACATACGCAATAGCTGATAGTCTTGTGGCTTTTCATGACAATGAGAACATGAAGTTCGATGTGTATTACAAAAAATTTATTTACCAGTTGGAAGATGTCATCGTGAGCAATGCGATAACATCTTTTAAAGCCAAAGGAAACATGCTTGCATACATTGACAGCAAGTCTGATTTCAAAATGTTTTATCATGGAAGTGTCTCCACCATCATATCTCTTAATTCCGTTTCGCCCCTGCTTTATGATGTAGGACAGGATGTGGTGGCTTATGTCAACAACGATGATCAATCATTCAATGTGTATTGGGCAGGACAGAATTACAGGATAGAAGATTTCAGTCCTGCTTCATTTGTTGCAGGCAGCGACTTTGTGGCTTATGTTGATAACACAGGACAGTTCAAAATATTTTCAGAAGGTGGCGTTTCATTAATCAGTGAGACCACTCCTGCATTTTACAAGGTGACCGACAATATTATTGTTTACTCGGAGAATGGGTTGTTTAAAGCAAATTACAAAGGCGCTTCTTACGAGCTTGAAAAATACATCCCGACCGATTACCAGTATGACCAGGGAACAATTGCTTACCTTGACAATATAGGTTCACTGATATTATTCAACAATGGCAAAAAAGAAACAGTGACTTATGATGTCATCAAGAATTACAAAATAAACGGCAGCATTTTGAAATATACCACCGGCAATCAAACCAAGATTTATTATAAAAGTAAGCTTTACGATGCGGAATAACCTCTTTGGAATAAACTAAATTTTGTACTTTTGTAGAAGTAAATTTTTTATCACATGAGCATCCAGGAACAGCAAGAAGTAAAGGAAAAGTATTATCACGAAGCAATACGCTATATGGATAATGCTAAAGAAACTTTAAAAAAAGCAGGCAAAAAAGACAATTTTTATAAGGATGTAAAATATGTAAAAACGGCATGTGGAACTGCATACAGTGGAGTGTTGTTAGCATTAGATGGCTACTTTTTATTGAAAGGTTTTGAAAAGAAAAAAGGAAGAAAAAGTGTTGATTTTTATCAGGGATTGTTAACCAAATTGGATAAAAAATTACTCAATTCCTTCAATGCTACTTATGAGTCTCTGCATTTAGCAGGTTATTATGATGGAACAAACTTTGCACCTATAATTGTTGCAGGTTTTGATGAAGCTTATGAAATAATTAAAAAAATAAAGCCTTAATTGAGCATTGGAAAATCTTTATTTCACACACAGAAAGCGGTACTCCAAATACCGCTTTCTTCATTTTAAACAACCGGTAAATTTGCTCATGCAAACAGTTTTGTATAATTTTGATAAAATTTAATTCAATGAAAAATTTACTGATTATTGTCTTCATTTTTCTGTTGTGTTCATGCGGTAAGACCAAGGTTTTTGAAAAGTTTGAAAAGTTTGATGACAACGAATGGATCATGAATAAAACTGTAAAATTCGATGTGCCTATTGAAGACACTGCTGCAATCTACAATGTTTATGTTCCCGTAAGGCATACTGATAACTACCCCTTCGATGGTTTGTTGATCAATGTGTCGTATGATTCTCCCAATGGTGAAAGCCACTCTAAGAATTACAAGCTAAGTTTCCGTGATGCAGGTGGAAAATTCAAAGGAGATGTTTCGGGTGATATCTGGGATGAAAAAAATGTCATCATGGAGAAAGCCAAATTCAATGCTGTGGGAACATACAAATTTGAGATCATTGACGACATGCCGAAAACACCTACGCCGGGCATCATGGAAGTGGGTTTGACAATTGAGAAAAGTAAGTGAGTTGAAAAACTGTTTATCTGCTGAAAAAATATCACCACATAGACACAGTAGATACATAGAAAGTCACATAGATCTAAACATCGGATTAAACCTATGTGAAACCTATGTTTCTATGATTCTATGTGGTAAAATTTAAGTAACTTTAAGTTTATTACAATTAAAATATCTTGCCAACTTCAAATAAAAATATTCAAAGCATCCTGAATATCCTTCCTGACAAACCGGGTGTTTACCAGTATTATGATGATACGGGGAAGATCATTTATGTTGGCAAAGCAAAGAATCTGAAGAAGCGGGTTTCTTCCTATTTCAATAAAGACAAACATGAAAGCGGCAAGGTTTCGGTTCTTGTAAAAAGAATTGCTGACATCAGGTACATTGTAGTAGCAACAGAATTCGATGCTCTGCTTTTGGAAAACAACCTCATCAAAGAGCATCAGCCACGCTATAATATTTTGATGAAGGACGACAAGACTTACCCCTGGATATGTGTAAAAAATGAACGTTTTCCAAGAGTGTTTCCAACAAGGAATATTGTCAAAGATGGCTCGCTTTATTTTGGTCCTTATGCCTCCGTTCACATGATGAACACGCTGCTCGACCTTATCCGGCAGTTATATCCCATACGCAACTGCAACCTGAACCTGACTGAGGATAACATCCAAAAGAAAAAATTTAAAGTCTGCCTTGAATATCATATCGGCAATTGCAAAGGTCCCTGTGAAGCTTTGCAGACCGAGGATGATTACAACGAAACAATTTCAAATATCAAGGATATCATCAAAGGAAATATCAACACTGTTGAAAAACAATTGAAGTCGCTGATGAAAATTTATTCGGAAACAATGGAGTTTGAGAAAGCCAATGTTGTCAAGGAAAAACTTGCTTTGCTTGAGCGTTACCAGGGCAAATCAGTGGTGGTGAATCCTGCCATTACCAATGTGGATGTATTCTCAGTATTGAGCAATGAGAACAATGCTTACGTGAATTTCATGAAGGTGATCAACGGTGCCATCATTCAATCGCATACTATCGAGATTAAAAAGAAACTTGATGAAACGAATGAAGAATTGCTTGCATTATCAGTTATTGAATTTCGTCAGCGTTTCGGCTCCGATTCAAAAGAGATCATTATTCCGATCATGCTTGACACAGCTATACCCGGCTTATCAATTACTGTTCCTCAGAAAGGCGACAAAAAACAATTGCTTGATCTTTCCGAAAGGAATGCCCGCTATTACATGATGGACAAACAAAAGCAGCGCGACCTTGTTGACCCCGAAAGACACAGTAAACGCATGCTCGCACAGATGATGAAAGACCTGCGTTTGTCAGAACCACCCGTTCACATGGAATGTTTTGACAACTCTAATATACAGGGAGCTTTTCCTGTGGCAGCAATGGTTGTCTTCAAAAATGCAAAACCTGACAAAAGAGAATACAGGCATTACAATATTAAAACCGTTGAAGGCCCCAATGATTTTGCTTCGATGGAAGAAGTGATCTACAGAAGATACAAGCGACTGCTTGAAGAAGAAAAACCATTGCCACAACTTATCATTGTTGATGGCGGAAAAGGTCAGTTGAGTTCGGCAGTAAAAAGTCTTGAAAAGCTTGAACTACGAGGAAAGATAGGCATCATCGGGATTGCAAAAAGACTTGAAGAGATTTATTATCCCGGAGACTCGCTGCCAATGTATCTTGATAAAAAATCAGAAACATTGAAAGTGATTCAACAAATGCGCGACGAAGCGCATCGCTTTGGAATAACGCACCACCGCGGCAAGAGAGAAAAAGCGCTGACAAAATCAGAGCTTACCGACATTGAAGGAATAGGTGAAAAAACGATGGAGGTATTGTTGAAAAAATTCAGATCGGTGAAGAATATTAAGAAAGCCACACTAGAAGAAATTCAGGAGGTAGCTGGAAAAGCAAAGGGTAATTTCATTTTTGATTATTTTAAAAAGGAAGAAACTCCGAAAACGACATAATACTTTTTTTAGTGAAATTGTTGAAATGAGATCATCAAAACATTATTGCATCGAACTACGAACAAAGTTACGAATTTACGAACTACGAATCTTTCGCGCTTTCGTAATTCGTATGTTCGTAAAAAATTCGTACTTCGATGGAATAATATGAAGAAGATATTTTGAAGGATCCATTTAAAGAACATAAAACAGGTAACAAACAATCCACATCATGAAAATTTTTCTTTCATTTTCATTATTGCCTCTCGCACTATTTTGGTTTTTAAGAATAGATGGAAACCCGCGAGTGAAAACTGTTCCCACAAGTGAAAAGCTAAACGGAACCTGGAAAGTTGACAGTTTATTCAACGAGGCAAAATGGCACAGAAACATGGAAAAAGGAATATCACACGATTGGTTTGAAATTCTCACACTGAAAAAAGATTCTTTTTTTCTTGAATCTCATGAATGGATGCCACCACATACAGACCCCAACGGGAAAGAATATTTTGCAGCAAATTTTACCAATTACATTATTGGAACTTTCCGGACATTCAGAGATACTCTGCTGCTGGATGGATATTACACGGATTATCTTTATTCATCAAAGGTTGACAAGATGTATAAATACAATCCGGTATTAAGGTTTACGTTAAAGATCGACACGCTTGAATTGAGTGAGTATTCGTTTTTAAAACAAAGAATGATCAAACAAAAATAGAAGACCCAAATTCCAAATTCCAAAATCCAATATCCAATATCCAATATCCAATATCCAATATCCAAAAACCAAAATCTTAAATCAGAAATTAAATTTTGTTCTTACTTTTGCGCTAATAAATATTACTCATGGAAAACTTTACACTTTATAATCCCACCAAACTACATTTCGGAAAAGATATCACCAATGATCTCGGAAAGGTCATTGCAGGTTATGGCAACAGGGTGTTGCTTGTTTACGGCAAAAATTCTATCAAAGAAACTGGCATTTACAATAAGATCAAATTACAGTTGAACAGTATTCATGCCGTAGTTTTTGAATATGGCGGCATCAAGCCAAATCCTGTTGTTGAAGATGTGGATGCAGCATCGCGGCTTGGCAGAAACAGTAATGTTGATGTTGTGCTTGCCGTTGGCGGAGGCAGTGTGATTGATTCGGCAAAGATCATTGCCATCACCATCCCTGTTTCGCACAGCGCATGGGATTTTTACAGCGGGATGAAAAAACCTGCCAAAGCTGTTCCTATCATTGCAGTGCTTACACTTGCAGCAACGGGAACGGAGATGAATCCTTTTGCCGTTCTTCAGAATCATAAAAGCAAACAAAAGCTGGGATGGGGCAATCCTTTGTGTTTTCCTCAACATTCTTTTCTTGACCCCGGGTTTACGGTTACTGTTCCTAAAAATTATACAGCCTATGGCATTGCCGACCTTGTGGCGCATTGCCTCGAAGCATACTTCGGCAAAGGTGATGCTTCGCTATCTGACAAACTCGTTATTGCTATCATCAAAGAAGCCATTGACAATGGTCCGGCTTTGTTGAACGACCTGAAAAATTATGAGCTTCGTGAAAAGATACTGTATGCCTCCACCCTTGCATTGAATGGAATTACAATGGCAGGCAGAAGAAGTGGTGACTGGGGCGTGCATGATGCAGGACACATCCTCTCGCTGTTGTTTGACATTCCCCACGGCGCATCACTGACAATAGTGTATCCTGCGTGGATGATGCTCATGAAAGACCGCATTCCCGAAAGGATCGCACAATTGGGAAAAGATCTTTTCGACGTTGACAATGCCAAAAAGACAATTGACAAATTTGAAGAGTTTTTTAAGAAGATCGAATGTCCCGTCAGGCTTGAAGAAGCCGGCATCAGCAAAATGAAAAGACAACAGATACTGGACACGATGAATTACAACAAAGTCTCCGGAATGAATCACAAATTATCAGGCAATGATATTGAAGAATTGCTGGACCACATGATAGGTTGAAATGTTTTTTCAATTGCAATCAATCTCATTTTGATATTTGCGACTGTTATTTTTTAGTGATTTTTTTCAATAATATGAAATTTAATGAATACATTTGAAAATTATTCTCAATTTTGCAAAACGAATTTTAAATAAATTAAAACCAATAAAACATGAAATCAATTAATTTTTACAAGGCATTATTCCTTGGAGTTCTCCTTGCAGGCTTTTCCGGCATTGCAAAATCGCAAACATGCAGCATTTATTACCCTCTCACCAACGGTTCATCATGGTCAATGACGAACTATGACGGCAAAGGCAAAGTGGATGGCACAAGTGACAACGTGGTTACAAGGTCAACAACCTCGACCGAAGGCACCATTGCCACCATTCAAACCACTTCGAAAGACAAAAAAGACAGCGTCAACGGCACAATGAACACTTCCATCAAATGCACCGGCGGAAAAGTTTACGTTGACATGAAGAGTTTCATTCCTACATCACCACAGTACAAAAATATGGACATGAAGTCTGATGGTACATGGCTCGAAATTCCTGAAACTTTAACCGTAGGCATGAAGCTGACTGATGGCACAGGAACTATGACTATTTATAACAATGGTACTGTTTTTTCAACCATGAAAGTTAGTATCACCAACAGGACTGTTGCAAGCCAGGAAACGATAACCACCGCTGCCGGCACTTTTGTATGTTTCAAAGTGACCGAAGATGTGAAGATGGAAATGACCGTAATGGGCATGACAGTTCCAACAACAGGGAAAACTGTTGAATATTATTGCGCCAATACAGGTCTTGTGAAAAGCATGACTTACGACAAGAATGATAAACTTATAGGATATAGCGAACTTACTAAAATTACCAAGAAGTAAAGGTAAACCGGAATAAGGTATAAGGGTATAAGGTTAGGGAAGATTTCCTGAAACTTATACCCTATTCTTTTTTCAATTTCAATCATTTAATTTTTCTTATCCTGCCACAGGCAATCACAATATATACGGATGGTAGCGCCCGCGGGAATCCCGGTCCAGGTGGCTATGGCATTGTACTTATCTCCGGCAAATTCCGCAAAGAATTATCGCAGGGTTACAGGCTCACCACCAACAACCGCATGGAGCTTCTGGGGGTTATTGTCGCCCTCGAAACTTTAAAGATCCCCGGAAGCGACGTGACCATTTATTCCGACTCAAAATACGTGATTGACTCCATCCAGAAAGGTTGGCTGCAAAGCTGGGTTCGTACAGGATTTAAGAAAAAAAAGAATGTTGACCTGTGGCAGCGATACCTGGCTATCTGCAAAAATCATCACCTTCGGTTTGTGTGGGTAAAAGGCCACAACAATAATAAGGAAAACGAAGTCTGCGACAAGCTGGCGGTGAATGCTTCGTTTATGAAAGAGTTATTGGTGGATGAAGGTTATGAGCGTTTGAAAGAAGATGATACGGAATTTTTGATTTAAGATTTAAGATTTAAAAAAATTCAATGACTATTGACCATTTCTGATTTCTGATTTCTGATTTCTGATTTTGGATTTAAGATTTAAAAAAACGCAATGACAATCAATAACCATTAATGACACGCAGCAAATGACCGGAAATTATTTTTGATTTAAGATTTAATGCTCCAATGACTATTGACTATTGACTATTGACTATTGACTAATGACTAATGACAGATGACCATTGACCATTTCAGATATTATAGTTTCGCGTCGTAGTATCTTTATCACAGTTTTCGGGATTATCAGCAATGCCGTGGGTGTGGGCATAAATTGCCAGATCAGTCATAGAACACAGACCAAGTTTGGTCTCTAATCGTGATATTCGCGAGGCTGTTGTTTTTATTTTTTCTTTCATTATGGCGGCAATTCCTTTTATACCATAACCTTTCGCGGCATATTTAAGAATTTCGAGGTCTTTTTCATTCATCTTTTTGTCTTTCGCTTCATTTGCTTTTTTACGGCTCCTGGCAATCAGTGCCTGAATTTGTTTATCATTATGCATT
>CAISZK010000067.1 GCA_903889915.1 uncultured Bacteroidota bacterium | reverse complement strand
GTGGTGGGTTCGTCATAAAGCATTATCAACGGGTCAACCACAATGGTTCGGGCCAGACTTATCCGTTTCCGCATTCCTCCGGAAAGCTGGGATGGCATTTTACTGATGGCGTCAGATAATCCGACATTCTCAAGAGCTTCTTTTACTTTTTCTTCAATTTCTTTTTGAGTAAGTTCTTTTCTCACCCGGTGTAACGGAAATTCGAGGTTCTGTTTTACAGTCATCGAATCATACAGTGCCCCACTTTGAAATAGAAATCCAACTTTCTTTCTCAATTCTCCTAAATCCTTACTGTTTAATTCATTCACATTCTCTCCAAGCACATTAATTGATCCGCTATCCGCATTTAATAACCCTACAATACATTTGATCAGAACAGATTTTCCAGAGCCTGATTTCCCAAGGACCACGAGATTCTCCCCATTCAAAAGTTGTAATGAAATATTTTTCAAGACTTCCTGATCACCAAAACTTTTCCGGAGGTTCTTTATCGCAAACCTGCGCGATCATCAGTGTCAGCAAGGCATAAGAGGCAATGTTGAAAGGAACACCGATAAAAATGTCTGCACTTCGCTGGTATAACTGACATGACAATTTGTTATCGGCAATATAGAATTGAAAAAGTACGTGGCAAGGTGGGAGCGCCATTTTGTCAATTTCTCCAACATTCCAAGCACTGACGATGATCCTTCTTGAATCAGGATTATTTTTGATCTGTGAAATAACCTGCGATATCTGATCAACTGATTTCATCCCGGCATTCCATGAGCGCCACTGATAGCCATAAACAGGTCCAAGTTCACCATTTTTATCAGCCCATTCATTCCAGATTGAAACACCATTTTCCTGAAGATACCTGATGTTGGTATCCCCCGTCAGAAACCAAAGTAATTCATGGATTATTGAACGCAGATGTAGTTTTTTAGTGGTAAGCAAAGGAAATCCATCCTGAAGGTTGAACCTCATCTGGTATCCGAAAATGCTAATGGTTCCTGTTCCTGTCCTGTCTTCTTTTTTTGATCCATGTTTCAAAACATGATCCATAAGATCCAAATACTGTCTCATTGATTAATTTTGATTTGAGATTTTTGATTTACGTTTTGGGACTATGCAGCAATCCATGAACATTGAACATTAAATAAAAAACAAAACTCCAAAGCAACAAAGTTGTCTTCGTCAGGTTATTTCTTTCCTTTTTTCTTTTTGTTAATTTCATCCCTGATAAGAGAAGCCTTTTCATAAGCTTCCTCTTTTACAGCCGCACTCAGTGCTTCTTCAAGTTCTTCAAGTGACATACTGGCATATTCTGTTTTACTCAAAGGAGCATCTTTTTCTTCCGGCTCTTCTGATTGTTCAGTTTTTTCAGTGTCAGGCACATCTTCATCCATGATGATGCCTGCTGCATTTAATATAGTTTCGTAAGTATAAATTGGACATTTCACTCTTAGTGCAATTGCAACCGCATCGGATGTCCGGGAGTCTATTTCAATAAGATTTGTTCCGTCATAACAGATTAGTTTTGCATAGAAAATGCCGGAAGTGAATTTATAGATGATAATCTCTTTGATCGTAATGTGAAATGTTTCAACAAATATCTTAAAAAGGTCGTGAGTTAGCGGTCTTGTGGGCTTCATGTTTTCCAATTCAATAGCTATGGACTGCGCTTCAAAGCTGCCAATAATGATAGGCAGTCGGCGCTTTCCATCGCTTTCAACAAGGATCAATGCATACGAACCAGATTGAGATTGACTGTATGAAATTCCAAGAATCCGAAGTTTAATTTTATCCATTTTTAAAATAAAAAAGTAGTAAGCTAAAGATTTAGGGCTTAAAATTACAAATAATTTTTAACCCGGCAATTGATTTCTAAAATATGAATTGAGTAAGCAGATGAATATGAATAGATAAAAAATTATTAAAAAAAGTTATCGTGTGATGAAATAGTTAAATCGCTGTAATAGTATACTCCATATCAAAATACTTTTATACCTTTGCCGCTGTTTTAAAAAAAATAAATAAAAAGTTTTTTATGAAAAAAATTGTTGCATTATTATTGCTCTTTATTCCATTTGCGACTTTTGCAAGTGAAGCTGATTTGAAAATCCCGGAATCAATAAAGTCCCAAAATATTCTTTATTTGGGTTTCGTGGTGACAGTATTAGGTTTGTTTTTTGGTTTTTACCAGTTTATGAGGGTGAAAAAACTTCCTGCTCATAAATCAATGCTTGAGATTTCAGAAGTTATTTACAAAACCTGTAAAGCTTATTTAAAGCAACAGGGTAAGTTTCTTGCTATTCTTTTCTTGTTTATTGGCGCTGCAGTAGCCGGCTATTTTGGTTTCCTTGCTCCAATTGGTGAGACCACTGGCGGTAAAATTGGCTCTGTAATTTTAATTATAAGTTGGACAGTCGTTGGTATCCTAGGATCTTATGCTGTTGCTGCCTTTGGTATCCGTATGAATACTTTGGCTAACTCTCGTATGGCTTTTGCTTCTTTAAAAAGAAGTCCTCTGCAACTTTTGAAAATACCTTTAAATGCAGGCATGAGTATTGGTGTGGTTCTTATTTGTGTTGAACTCATCATGATGCTTATCATTTTATTGTTCATGCCCGGTGATCTTGCAGGTGCATGCTTTATAGGTTTTGCAATTGGTGAATCCCTAGGTGCTTCTGCATTGAGAATCGCAGGTGGTATATTCACCAAAATCGCTGACATTGGTTCAGATTTAATGAAAGTTGTTTTTAAAATTGGTGAAGATGATCCTCGTAACCCTGGTGTTATTGCTGACTGTACGGGTGATAATGCAGGTGACTCTGTTGGTCCTACGGCTGATGGTTTTGAAACATACGGTGTAACTGGTGTAGCTCTTATTTCTTTCATTCTTCTTGCTGTAACAGGCGGTTCAATTATGCAAACTGAATTACTTACCTGGATTTTTGTTATGCGTATTTTGATGATCATAACTTCCGTTACTGCTTTCTGGATAAATGGTTTTATCAGTCATGCCAGATATCATGATAAAGACGAACTTGATTTTGAAGCACCATTAACAAGTTTGGTTTGGATAACTTCACTCCTTTCTATATGCGTGACGTTTGCTGCAAGCTATTTTTTGATCCCGAATCTGAACGGTAATACAAATATGTGGTGGATACTTTCTACAATTATTAGTTGTGGCACATTGGGTGCAGCAATTATACCTGAATTTACAAAGATCTTTACCTCTCCAAAATCTGCACATGTGCAGGAAGTAGTGAATGCAGGTCGTGAAGGTGGAGCATCACTTGTCATTCTTTCAGGATTGGTAGCAGGTAATTTCAGCGCTTTCTGGAAAGGAATGGTTTTCTTTGTTCTTATGTTCGCTGCTTATTATGCAAGTACTTTCGGCCTGAGAGAAATTATGGTTTACCCTTCCATCTTTGCATTTGGTTTGGTTGCTTTTGGAATGCTTGGTATGGGACCTGTGACAATTGCTGTTGACAGTTATGGCCCGGTTACTGACAATGCTCAATCAGTTTATGAACTTTCACTCATTGAAGATGACAAAGAAAAAGCATCTGCAGAAATTGAAAAAGAATTTGGTTTTAAACCGGATTGGGAAAAATCAAAATATTATCTCGAAGCCAATGACGGCGCAGGCAATACTTTCAAAGCAACTGCAAAACCTGTGTTAATAGGAACTGCTGTTGTTGGTGCTACAACAATGATCTTTTCACTGATTTTAATGATAAAGAAAACACTTGGTGTTGAGCCGGAAGCCATACTTAATATTTTAAATCCCTATACTATTTTAGGATTCCTTCTTGGAGGTTCAGTTATTTATTGGTTTACCGGTGCTTCGATGCAGGCTGTTACAACAGGTGCTTACAGGGCTGTTGAATATATTAAAAGGAATATCAACCTCGATCCAAATGCACCCAAGAAAGCAGATACAGACAAATCTATTGAAGTGGTTAAAATCTGCACCCAATATGCTCAAAAAGGTATGTTCAATATTTTTATTGGCGTTTTCTTTTTTGCTTTGGCTTTTGCATGTCTTTCTTCTCCATCAGGAATCGGCGGAAACAATGCCGTTGCTTTGTTTGTGAGTTATCTTATCTCTATTGCAGTATTTGGTTTATTCCAGGCAGTCTTCATGGCCAATGCAGGTGGTTGCTGGGATAATGCCAAGAAAGTTGTGGAAGTTGATCTTCGTGAAAAAGGAACACCTCTTCATGATGCATGTGTTGTTGGTGACACAGTAGGCGATCCTTTTAAAGATACTTCTTCTGTAGCTTTAAACCCGGTAATTAAGTTTACCACTTTGTTTGGTTTATTGGCAATGGAGATTGCAATATCTCCCAACTTTAGGGATATTGCACCTTTTGCAGGCCTTGTGTTCTTTGCAATAGCACTTGTTTTCGTTTGGAGATCATTCTACAAAATGAGAATAGAAAAGTAAAAGACTTAAGAAATAGAATAAAAAAAGTCCCTGATGAAGGGACTTTTTTTATTTTGGCATGTTTATAATTTGAGATGCAATTGCGATAATGGCTATTCCAGCAGCGCTACCGAGCAAGGCATTCTTAACTTTCTTTTTAGTGGCAACTTCTTTGTAACCGCTGATAAAATTTTTATCTGATCGAAGCTCAGGACTTATGTTTTTGGAAGTTTTTACTTTGGGATTTATGATAGCTGAACCTGTTCCGTAAACCACAGGAACTATGAGTGACCAGAATTGTATATAGTTAGCTGCAACGCCGCCAAGAACTAATCCGCCAATAGTGTATAATGGAGCTTTGTAGCTTTTTCTGGCTTCGCGTTCACCAAGCACGTAGTTCCCCATTTCCTGTATGCTGAGGGGAAAGCCTAATGCAGTGTCTTTGTGGTAAATTATTTTTTGTGTTTTATCATGATAGCTGATAGAATAGATCTCAAGTCTGTCAATTGATTTTTGCTTTGTCTTCTCTTTTTTCTGAATATCATATTCTACCATGCTGTTTGTTGAATCAGTGTAGATTTTATCTGCGACGATGCGGTGTCCGTCAAGCATATTGATGGTGTCCTGTGAATATAATTTCCCTGAAGAAAGCATTGCAATTGAAAAGAAAATAATAAGAAAAAGTTGTTTCATTGCTTTTGTAATTTGTGTAAATATACTAATTTTTCCCCGCATCGTGCAAAAAAAGTGAATAATTCTGAATAAAATCCAATAAACTTTTCCCAAGTTGGCACTGACGTTTTATTATCTTTACCTATCTTGATCTTTCTAAGACTCTAGTTTATTATTCTTTCCGTAATGTCAATCTGTCATTAATCCGGCTGTTTTTTAATTGAAAATAAATTTCAGGAAAAGCTTTTGAAAAAATAATTAACTCCTATATTTGCACAGATAAAAATTCAACAAAATAATCATAAAAACATGGTCACTGATAATTTTACAGGCCGTCACATTGGCCCCGGAAAAGAAGAAACCGAAAAAATGCTTGCCGTTACCGGCTTAACATCTGTAGATGCTTTGATAGATGAAACCATCCCTTCATCCATCCGTCTGAAACAACCTCTCAACCTTCCTGCAGGGATAAATGAGATGGAATATTTGCAGCAGTTAAAAGAGATAGGTGCAAAGAATAAATTGTTCAAATCCTATATCGGACTTGGATATTACAACACCATTACTCCGGGTGTCATCACACGTAACATACTGGAGAACCCTGGTTGGTACACAGCTTATACTCCTTACCAGGCTGAGATATCTCAGGGAAGACTGGAAGCTTTGCTCAATTATCAAACAATGATCGTGGACATGACAGGTATGCAAATCGCCAATGCTTCTCTGCTTGACGAAGCCACTTCTGCTGCTGAAGCCATGATCATGCTCTACAATGCACGTTCAAGGGATGCTGTAAAAAGAGGTGTGAACAAGTTTTTTGTTTCTAAAAAATTATTTCCTCAGACAATCGATGTGCTGGTAACAAGGTCTGCTCCGTTGGGAATTGAACTGGTTATAGGATGTCATTGTAATGTTGTGTTTGATGACAAAACTTTTGGAGCCATCATTCAGTATCCTGATCAAAATGGTAAAGTGAATAATTATGCTGACTTTGTAACCAAAGCTCATGCAAGCAATGTGGCTGTTGCAGTTTGTGCCGACCTGCTGAGTCTTGCTTTACTCACACCTCCGGGTGAATGGGGCGCAGATGTAGTAGTTGGTTCAACACAACGTTTTGGTTTGCCTATGGGATTCGGCGGACCTCATGCAGGTTACTTTGCAACCAAAGAAGAATTCAAGAGAAGCATGCCTGGCAGGATCATCGGTGTTTCAGTTGATGCTACAGGCAGAAAGGCTTTGCGTATGGCTTTGCAGACAAGAGAGCAGCATATTAAAAGAGAAAAAGCAACCTCAAATATTTGTACTTCCCAGGTACTGCTTGCAATTATGTCAGGTATGTACGCCACTTATCATGGTTATGAAGGAGTGAAAGCAATTGCCGCCGACATACATTCAAATGCATGCCTGCTTTGCGAAGAGTTAAGCGCACTGGGTTATAAACAACTGAATGAAGTGTTTTTTGATACTGTTCAGATTGAACTTCCGGATTCAGTTACTGCGGCTGCAATCAAAACGATTGCGTTGGAAAACAAAATGAATTTCCATTACATTTCCGACAAACTTATTGGTGTCAGTGTTGACGAGACTACAGACATCAATGATGTGAACTCAATATTGAAGGTTTTTGCAACCGCTATAGGTAAGAATTTTACAAGGGTTTCATCAGGTCATGACAATTGCAGTCTTCCTGCTGTGTTAAGAAGAAGCAGTAAATTCCTGACGAATCCTGTGTTCAACAGTCATCATTCAGAAACTGAAATGATGCGCTACATCAAAAAACTGGAGATAAAAGATCTTTCTCTCAACCGTTCGATGATACCTCTTGGAAGCTGTACTATGAAGCTGAATGCCGCTGCAGAATTGTTTGTTTTAAGCTGGCCGGAATTTGGCACTATACATCCTTTTGTCCCGAAGGACCAGGCTCAGGGTTATTATTCTTTGATTTGTGAACTTGAAAAACAACTGTGTGAGATCACCGGTTTTGCAGGAGTTTCATTTCAGCCAAACTCCGGTGCTGCCGGCGAATATGCAGGTTTGATGGTCATCAGGGCTTATCATCTCAGCAGAAATGATGGAAAGCGCACAGTTACTCTTATTCCTGCATCTGCTCATGGCACCAATCCTGCAAGCGCCGTTATGGCAGGCATGAGTGTTGTGGTGGTGAAATGCGATGACAAAGGCAATATTGATATAAGCGACCTGAAAGAAAAAGCTATTCAGCATAAAGATAATCTTGCATGCCTCATGGTGACTTATCCTTCCACACACGGAGTTTTTGAAGAAGAAATTCTTGACATCATCAAGATCATTCATGAAAACGGCGGACAGGTTTACATGGATGGCGCTAACATGAATGCACAGGTTGGCCTTACAAATCCGGGCATGATAGGCGCTGATGTTTGTCACCTGAATCTGCATAAAACTTTTGCTATTCCTCATGGTGGTGGTGGTCCGGGTGAAGGTCCTATAGCTGTTGCAAAACATTTGGTGACTTTTCTTCCTTCACACACTGCTGTGAAAACAGGAGGTGAACAAGCAATTCATGCAGTATCTGCAGCTCCTTTTGGAAGCGCAATGATACTTCCTCTTTCATTTGGGTATATCAAAATGATGGGAAGCGATGGTCTTACTGAAGCAACCCGTTACGCTATTCTCAATGCCAATTACATTAAATCGCGTCTTGAAAATCATTACCCGATTTTATACACAGGCGCTAAAAACCGCGTGGCTCATGAAATGATTTTAGATTGCAATGCATTTAAAAGAACTGCAGATGTTGAAGCAATTGAAATTGCAAAACGTTTGATGGATTATGGCTTCCATGCTCCAACAGTGGCTTTCCCTGTTCATGGCACCCTCATGGTTGAACCTACCGAAAGTGAACCAATGGATGAGCTCGACAGGTTCTGTGATGCAATGATTGCTATCAGAGAAGAAATACGCGAGATTGAAGAAGGTAAAGCCGACAAGGTGGACAATGTTATTAAAAGGGCTCCTCACACACTTGAAGTTGTTGCAGCCGATGAATGGACACGTCCATACTCACGTACCAAAGCTGCTTTCCCGGTTGAAAGTCTGAAAGAAGACAAATACTGGCCAACAGTATCAAAGATTGATGATGCTTATGGTGACAGGAATTTGAACTGTTCGTTTTAATAATAAAACATAAAGTAAAATGAGAAAGGGTGAAGAAATTTCTTCACCCTTTCTCATTTTACTTTATGTTTTATTATTAAAACGAACAGTTCAAATTC
>CAISZK010000066.1 GCA_903889915.1 uncultured Bacteroidota bacterium | reverse complement strand
TTCCTCCTCACACAATAAAAATCCATTTTTTACGTAAGTTGGGATTAATACTTAAATTTGCAACGGATGAAAATACTTGAAAATTTAAAAGGTCTTAGGTCTAAGGATATGAGGAATAGGGAGCAACGAAATTCCCTTATTCCCTTTGTTAATATTTCCTTTTTCCCACTTTGTATCGCCTGCATGCTGTCATTTGTGATTTTCTTAAGTTCATGTAAGAAAGACAAGATCACTACCGACGCATCGGCCAAACTTAAATTTTCTGCCGACACTCTTCTTTTCGATACTGTTTTTACGACCATCGGCTCGACGACAATGCAATTGAAAGTTTTCAATCCTTACAGCAACAAAATAAAAATTTCCTCTATCAGGCTTGCAGGCGGCAGCAGTTCGCAATTCAGGATGAATGTTGATGGCATGGCCACAACAGAGATCAATGATGTTGAAATTGAAGCCAAAGACAGCATTTTTATTTTTGTAAAAGTCACGGTCAATCCCAACAACAGCAATTCGCCGTTGATAGTGAGCGATTCTGTGCTATTCATGACCAACGGCAATCTGCAGAAAGTGCAGCTTGTGGCCTGGGGACAAAATGCATATTATTATACGCCGAATTATCCTGCCGGCAACCCCTGGTATTCCGTTCTTGACTGCAACAGCACATGGACAAATGACAAACCCCATGTGATCTATGGTTATGCAGTGGTTGATTCCGGCTGCACATTAACGATCAAAGAGGGTACAAGGGTTTACATGCATAAAGATGCTGTGCTGTGGGTGTACAAAGATGGCACTCTTAAAGTGCAGGGTTCATTGGGAAATCCGGTAACATTCCAGGGTGACAGGCTCGAGCAGTATTATAAAGATCAGCCCGGACAATGGGGCAAAATATGGCTTTCAAAAGGCAGCTGTAATAATGAGATAAATTATGCGGTCATTAAAAACGGTTACATAGGAATACATGCGGATACAATTACCGACAATGCCACCCAACCGACTTTGAAGCTTGAAAATACCATCATCGAAAACATGGGTGCAGCCGGAATACTGGCGCAGGGAAGCTGGGTTGATGCCTCAAACTGTGTGATTGGAAATTGCGCCCAATATGCCATCGTGCTGAATATTGGCGGCAAATATGACTTCAGACAATGCACAGTTGGAAATTATTGGTCGTTATCAAACAGGGTAACTCCTTCGATCGTGCTTAACAATTGGTATAAGGATATAAACAGTAATATCATTGCACGACCGCTCACAAAAGCATATTTCGGGAATTGCATACTCTACGGCTCCATAACGGACGAGTTGCTGCTCGACAGTTTGACCAACGGTACTCCCTTTAGTTACCAGTTTGACCATTGCCTGTTGAAAACAGGGATCAATGCAAGTAGTCCAAGCCATTTTATTAATTGTGTTCTGAACAGTGATCCGGCTTTTAAAGATGTAAGCAGCAACGACTACAGATTAAGTTCAACTTCCGCCGCAATCAACAAGGGTTTGATGAGCATAGCCCATATTATTCCCTTTGATATTCTCCGCCACAACCGCACAAACGATGTTGCTCCCGATATCGGCGCTTATGAGTTTTATTAGTCAATTGTCATTGGTCAATAGTCAATAGTCAATAGTCAATAGTCATTAGTCAATAGTCATTAGTCAATAGTCATAAGTCATAAGTCATAATCTTTAAACATTTACCAATATCTAACATCTAACATCCAACATCCAACATCCAACATCCAACATCCAATATCCAATATCCAACATCCAACACCTAACTTCTTTTGCAAAGTTCTATCACCTCCAATATTATCACCGTCAAAGGTCTCGTGCAGGGAGTGGGCTTTCGTCCATTTATTTACAGGATAGCAACCCGGCTGATTCTTAAAGGAAATGTGGAAAATAATAATGATGGAGTACTTATCAGGATTGAAGGAAAGAATGAAGTCATTGATGAATTCCTAGTGTTGCTGCATAAAGAAGCTCCCGTTGCTTCGCATATCGAATCAGTAAATGTTGAACAGACCTCTTTTCAGAATTATCAAAAATTTGAAATAGTAAAGAGCAAGGATACTTCAAAAGAAGTGACCGAGATAAGCCCTGACATTGCTGTTTGCGATGACTGCCTGAAAGATTTAAAAGAACAAAGTCACAGGATCAATTATCCTTTTATCAACTGCACAAATTGCGGTCCTCGTTTTACCATCATCAGGGATCTTCCTTATGACAGGGAAAAGACCACGATGCAAGAATTTGTGATGTGCCAAACCTGCCACCATGAATATACGGATGTGCTCGACCGCCGCTTTCATGCGCAGCCTGTGGCCTGCAACAATTGCGGACCTGTTTATAAGATAAATTATCAAGGCGTAGAACTTTCGGAATTTCCTGAAGTTTTAAATTTAGCTGCCCAGATTATTCAGGAAGGGCAGATACTGGCGATGAAAGGCCTTGGCGGTTTTCATCTTGCCTGCGATGCCTTGAATAGTGAAGCTGTTGTCAGGTTGCGTAAATTGAAAAACCGCGATAGCAAGCCTTTTGCAGTTATTTTCAGAGATATTAATGCTGTAAAGAAATACGCAGATACTGGCGAAACTGAAGAAATATCTTTGTCTTCATGGCGCAAACCCATAGTAATACTAAAGGAAAAACAACCTTATAAAATCCCGGACTCAGTAAGCAACGGACTCGGAACAATTGGTGTGATGATCCCTTACATGCCCTTTCATTACCTGCTGTTTGAAAAACTAAAAACAGATGCAATCGTTCTGACAAGCGGCAATATTTCTGACGAACCAATTGTGATATCAAATGAAGATGCAGAAAAAAAACTTGCCCCGATTTCGGATGGATTGTTGACCTACAATCGTGACATCTACAACCGGACTGACGACTCTGTTGTTTTTATTTCGAATGAAAAAGAAAGGATCATCAGGCGTTCGCGTGGATATGTTCCCAACCCTGTCAGACTTGCATTTAATGCCGAAGGAATATTTGCGGCAGGAGCGGAGTTGAAGAATTGTTTCTGTATTGGTAAAGGGCAACAGGCCATACTCAGCCAACACATCGGTGATCTTAAAAACCTTGAGACTTTCAATTTTTATAAAGAAACAATTGCACAGTTCAATAAACTTTTCAGGTTTGAGCCAACGCTCGTCGTGGGTGATATGCATCCTGATTATCTTTCCACAGGTTATGTGAAAGGGTTGAATATTCCCGGATTGTTTGTTCAGCATCATCATGCACACATCACTTCCTGCATGGCCGAACACCGTCTTGATGAGAAAGTAATAGGTGTAAGTTTTGATGGAACCGGATTTGGAGATGATGGAAATATTTGGGGTGGCGAATTTTTTGTATGTGATATGAACGACTACGAAAGGGTGAACCATTTTGAATATTTGCCGATACCCGGTGGCGACAAGGTGTCTGCAGAACCCTGGAGGATGGCAGTTTCGTATTTGTACAAGGTTTATGGCAAAGAGTTTCTTGAAATGAAAATTCCCTTTTTAAAAGATATTCCTTCTGAGAAAATAAATCTTTTGCTACAGGCTATTGATAAAAAACTGAACAGTCCGTTGACATCAAGTGCAGGTCGTTTGTTTGATGCAGTGGCCGCAATCTCCGGAATTTGCACTGTCAATGGCTTTGAATCAGAAGCCCCGATGCGACTGGAAGCTGCAATCGAAAAGAATAATTTTGAAAATTATGAGTTCTCTCTCAATGGTATTATCAGTTTTGATCCAACAATCAGAGGGATTGTAAATGATGTTTTGTCAGGAGCGAAACCCTCTGTTATTGCGGCCCGCTTCCACAATACAATAATTTCAGTAATTTTGGAAACTGTAAAAACATTAAGAAAAGAACGTAAATTAAACAAGGTTGTGCTATCGGGTGGCGTGTTTCAGAACAGGTATTTGATAGAAAAATCAGAAAATATTTTAATTGAAAATAACTTTGAAGTCTTTACCCACAGCAAGGTTCCCTCGAATGACGGAGGGATCGCACTCGGACAATTGGCAATAGCCGCCAAAAGAAGAAGCCTGGGTATCTTCATAAAATCATAAATCATAAATCTCAAATAAAAAATGTGTCTGGGAATACCTGCAGAAATAATATCCATTGATGGCGATATGGCCAAAGTGTCAATCGGAGGAACAACCATCAATGCCAGTTTACAATTATTGGAAAATCCAAAAGTAGGAGAATTCGTTCTTCTGCATTCCGGCTTTGCAATTGAAAGACTCAGTAAAGAAGAAGCGGCCGAAACAATGAAGCTCTTGCGGGAACTCGGCGCTATTGATGAACAGATGGATGAAAGTCAATAGTCAATTGTCAATGGTCAATAGTCAGTTGTCATTAGTCATTAGTGGCA
>CAISZK010000065.1 GCA_903889915.1 uncultured Bacteroidota bacterium | reverse complement strand
CACAGATTGTTGCTAACAAGATTAATTTTATACGTATTTATGCTGTGAATTCTTATGGCAGAAGTCAACCTAGTGCATGGTTTAGTTTTTCACCAAAACTGACAAAATAAATTATATTCATCACTCGCCGGGAAACGGGCAATAACTATCATTTTTCTTCAAGATAAAAGCGAACCATTGTGTTCGCTTTTTCTTTTAATATTACTTCAAAAAAGAACAGTATTTTTTTAAAAAAACACATGGTGATTTCACTCAAAACCACGATTGGTTTAAGTCAAACCAGTGATGGTTTGATTTGTTCTGCTACTGGTTTGATTCAAACCAGTGATGGTTTGATTTGTTCTGCTGCTGGTTTGATTCAAACCAGTGATGGTTTGATTTGTTCTGCTCCTGGTTTGATTCAAACCAGTGATGGTTTGGTTTGTTCTGCTATTGGTTTGATTCAAACCAGTGATGGTTTGGTTTGTTCTGCTCTTGGTTTGATTCAAACCAGTGATGGTTTGATTTGTTCTGCTCTTGGTTTGATTCAAACCAATGATGGTTTGATTTAAACCAGTGCTGGTTTGGAGCAATAAATCGGCAAAAATTATTAGATATCAATAGTATAAAATATTACAGTTTTTATGGTTTATTTGGGAAAAACGAGGTTTCGGTGGACTGTATAAAAGCAATTAAATTAAACCGGAAATGTTGTTCATTTTTCCGGATTTTCCATGTGATGCCTGTGTTTCAATTGTGCCTGTGTGGTTCTATTTTAAGATTTTATTTACTACCTCCATGACTCAATATTGTTGGTTTTTTTTAACATATAGGCACATAGTTACGCATAGATTTCACATAGCTACGATTATCAATAACTCATAATTTAATATTCAACCCACCAAATATTCACCAATCCATGCCTCACCTTAATTTACAAAGAGGTTATTTTTGGTATTGCCCTGGTGAAGGAGTTTGCCCTTGGGGTCATATAGTTTTGCATAACCGTAGAGGGTATCATTTTTCCAGAAGCCTTCGAGCCTGTTGCCGTTTGTCATATACAGAATACCATCGCCATTCCTGACATCATTGCTAAAGTTGCCGTCGTATTTTTCACCACTTGACCAGGTAAAAACTCCTTTGCCTTCTTTTTTATCGTCCTTCCAGTAACCATCATACAACTGTCCATCGGCGAAGTTGGAAACACCTTTGCCGTTTCGTTTGCCGTTTTGCATTTCTCCTTTGTATCCGCAATCGTAGTGGATCTCGTACAGATAAGTTTCAGGTTTTTCAGTTTTTTTGATCATTTTGAATTTCTCGATATTCTTTTTAATGGCAGGCAGCAGATACAGCCCGGTTGATGAATAACCAAGCTGATCAATCACCGCATGGGTTGCTTTTTGAGTCTTCAGAAATGCGATCAAACTGTCGCCGTTCAAAGTATTTAAAAAGCCGGCAGTTTTACAATTGGCGTATAAATAGAACAATTCAGGTTTACGGCAAACAACTACCGATTGGGGAGGCAAATTTTGTTTGACCCATTTTGCAAGCTCGAAATATTGAACGTATGGTTGCGGAAAAACGCCTTTGGCTTTGGTAGCCAAAAATGTAATTCCGTCCTGCAAGACAAAAATATATGCCAAAAATAAAAAGGGGACAACACTCACCCTGAATTTGTCGTGAAAATTAATTTTCTTCAACAGCCATGATAACCCATCGAAAACAGACAATACTGCCAGCATGTAAATGAAGGGTATGATCACCAACATAAAGCGGATGCCAAACCACACATCGGGCCAAAGCATAAGAACGGCAACAATTCCTGCCATATAGAAAATCAACAGCCATTTATATTCACGAACGCGGAAAAGCCCGATGGCTACAAGTAAAACAAACAAAATACCTATGGTCCAATTCCTGTCGTTTGGCGTAGGCTTGGTATAGGTGTCGGTATTTTCGATACTATAGGAAAGGGTAGCAACCGGAACTTCCATCGAAGCATAGCGCACGGCATTATTCTCAATCCGTGTAAACCAGTCAGAGATCTTCATATTGCCCAATTCGGGCTTATACGGATTTTTCATCACCAATTGGCTTTCGTACCTGCTTCCGGAGACCAGTTTGTTCCTGATATACCATGGAAATGCACACAGAAAAAATGCTGTAAAAACAATGATTGCCAGCTTCCATTTCCGTTCAATGAGCAGGAATAAAAGCGAAGCGCCAATAAGAACGATGCCAACTTCGCGGATGAAATAACTCAATATTAAAAAAGCCAGGAACAGCCAGAAATTGTAATCCTTAAAAGGTAAGCCTTCTTTTTTCCATCGCATAAAAAATGTCAGCGCTCCCAGCGATGCGAAAATAAAGGGTATCTCCGACATTGCAATAAACGAGTAATTCAATATGTGCAGATTCAACGCCGTGAGAATGGTGATCACGAAGGAAAGATGTTTGTTTTTTGTAAATCGTAGCGAAAGTAAATACAGAAATATAAGGCTGCCGAAAAGAAAAAAGCCATTGGCTTTGTTCATCACTTCAATTTTTTCGCCAAAAACCTTCATCACAATTGCAGAAATAAAAGGATAACCCGGCGGATACCATGTGGCCGCAGTATTGGCGGGCGAATTGATGTTGGTATATCCCTGACCATCGGCAATTGCTTTGGCAGTAATATAATAAACGGCATTATCGCCACCAAGATATAGTTTCTTGTCAAAAACTTTGTTGTAAACGACAATTACAACAATCATCAAAATGAACATGTAAAACAGATCAAGCCAATATTTCTTTTTTGTAAAAGATTGTAGCTTGTCGGGAGTGGCTTTTGCTTTTTTTATTTTCATGGGTTATAATGATTTTTCGCCTTTAAAATATGTTGACTGAAAATAGCAATGTTGGTGATTGTTTTTAATGCATAATTTCATTCATTCTTCAACCTGCAAAGCAATAAAGTTGTTGTTGATCTTATTTGTTGTACCATCATTTTCCTCGTTGCGCTTTATTCTTTGCATTCAGACTTTATTACTTTCGTAAAAGGGTTACTCAAATAACTTTTACTTTATTTGTTTATTACATTTCTTTTGATGGAAAGCAAGACTTTTGGGGAGATGCATTGCCGGACTGAAAGAAATTAATCACATTCCACTAATGAGCATACCCTGTATCCATGATTCTCTTGTCTTGAAAGTGTCAGACTTAATGACATAAAAACATCCACCAGGTTCAGTTTGGTATGCCGTCAATACACGTTTATCTTTTTCGTAATATGAGTCTGCTCCGATAAGTCTTTTTCCTGCCGCAAAGGCTCTAAGACTCGAAGTTTTGCAAAAAAGTTATAATTGTTTTTCAATGCTTTGCGTATCTTAGTGCTTTAGCGCCTTAGCGGCAATTTTGTATTTTTTACTTTTCGGAGTGGACTCTAATATTGAATTTCTGCGTAAATTTTTATTGAACTTATATTGTCATGTCTGGCAATAATGATTTCTTTTAAAATATCAATATCTCTTGTGTCTGTATAACTATAAGTTGTGTCAAGTGATAAATTAACAATTTTAATCTTGTCCACATTTGAAATTATTGCCTGGTGAGTTTGCCTGGTCGTACATGCAAAAAGAAAAATTAATAAAATGAAGGTCAAATTTCTCATGTCAATTCCTCAGGCAGTGATTTGCACTGCTTGCCATTTTACTATTAGGATTTTTAATCCGATTAATAAAAACTCTCAAAAACTTAAGAATTACCGGATATTAATTTTCACGCCGTAAAAGTACATAAAAAATTTATCGAAAATAAAAATGATATAAATAAAAATATTGAGGTGTGTTTTCCAACCGGTGCATTTAAAGTCCAAAACCCTTTATCGCACCTTTCAATTGCAGCCTTCCAATCCCCCACAACCCCTATTTTCTATTAGCTATTTTCTATCATCTCTCTTCCATATTTCCTACGATCCTACTATCAATTTATAATTCATGATCCTGGTTTCGCCAAAAAGATTCAGATGATAAACTCCGGGCGCAAGTTTGAGTGGAGAAAGGCTAAGCCCGGTTGTCGAACGGATATTGTTTTTGAAGACCACACTGCCTCTGCCATCAAAAAGGGTAACATTTATTTTTTCATTCAAAGGATCGGTAATTGTGAGTGTGCCATTTTTGCTTACAGGGTTTGGAAAGACTTCAAATTTATTTTGCTTGGGTTCCTGAATGCCCACGGTGGATGAGGAAAGATTGATGTTGTCAACATAAACGGCATTTCCCCAATAGCCAATGTTGCGGAAAGCAATAACAAGGTGAGCAGCGCCCGCATAAGCTGAAAGGTCAATGCTGTCTCTTTTCCATTGAGAGGAATCGGGAATGAACATGCTTGAATTTGAAGGGGCAGTGCCCAGCGAATCACCGCCTTTTTTGAATAACTGCGTAAAAGTATTTCCGCAATCTGTTGAAACCAGCACTGCCAGCGAGTCCATATACTGTCCGCCATAAGGTGCATAAGCATAATCGAAAGCCAATTTGGTTGAAAGAGGATTTGTGAAATTAAGGGAGACCCGCATATCGTCCCATTTGCCCTGTGAATCGTAACTGAAATTGTCGAAAATGGCCGATTGTGAGCTATTGCCAAAGCCACCTGCTGCCGTATCCAAAGACCATTGCGCATCATTGCCCGGGTTTTCGATGGTAATTTCTGCAGGTGGAAAGCTTGCCTGAAATCCTTCCTGAATGTTGGCGGGTGGTGAATAATTGCTGATGGTAACATGCAATGAATCGGTGTCGGATTGCCCATTGCCATCGGTAACGGTAAGCGTGGCAAGGTAAGTTCCGGGAGCGGCAAAATAAACCACAGGGTTTCTCAGTGCGGATGTTGCCGGGCTGCCATTCTGAAAAGTCCAGTGCCACGAAGCGTTCAAATGATTCAGCGCTGAATAGTCATCAAAATAAAATGAATCGGTGTGGCAAACCACTATCTGATCTGTTTTGTCAACAGTGATCTGTGCCACCGGTCCTGAAGGTTGTTCAAACAACGGGCTTTCCCAGATACCTTTTCCGTATGAAGCGATACGGATCTTGCCATCGCGGTAAAACGGGTGTGCAATGTCGGAATTAAAAAAAGATGGCAGGCTGTCGTTTGTAAGTTGCCAGTTACTCATCGCATTGTTTCTGTAGAAAACAGTGCGATCAGAGCAGGCGTAAATGCCACCATTGGTTTTTGCAATGTTCACGATGCTGTGAATATTTTCATCATCAAGTGTGGATGTTGTTAAGTTTGTCCAGGTGTTACCGCCATTGGTTGTTTTGAAAATTTTGGTTCCGTTGGCTCCGTAAGTGTAGGATATCCACAGGTTATTTTCGTTGGTGAAATCGAGCGTGAGCAACATCACCCTGCTGTTGCCTGCAGGAATGGCAAGGGCTGTCCATGTTGAACCACCATTGGTTGTCTTCCATAATATTCCTGTGCTGCCATACTGTGGCTGCTGGTTGAGGTACATGACCTGCGGATTGCTCCTTGATATTTCGATGTATTTTACCTGGTCGTTCACATTGCTTCCAAAAGTTTTTACAAGATTGAAGGAAGCGCCTCCGTCGGTTGTCTTCCATAATTTATTTTCATAACCAATAAAAGCGGTGTTGTAGCATGAAGGCGTAAACTGCATTTCGCTCGATTCGGCAGCGTAATAACTTTCGTTGGGACTTAGTCCGAGACTGAAAGAGGCAACGGGGTCGGTGATCAATTCGGGAATGTATTTTCCGCCAATGTCAGAAAAATAAGCTTTCATATTGTTGCCGGGATTGATGTAGCCTGTGCTTGCTTCACCACCGCCAAGGGAAAGGAAATTCCCTTCGCCGTAGTTTTCGTACCATGCAATATTCCCATTGTGATAGAGGCCGCCAACAAGCACATCATCGTTCCATCCTGAACCGAATCCCCAGTATTCAGAGCCACGGATACCACTTGTTTTATGAATAGTGGAAGTGTCGAAAAAGTCGGGAGATCTGTAAACACCGCCATCTGTTGTTACCCAGTAATTGGTCCCGACAGCTCTGAAATCCTGCATATCCACATGCATGTCGAGGTTGCCACCGGAGACATATCCGGCCACAGGGGAGAAGGTTTGTGCACCATCGGCAGAACGCCAAAGATTCAATCCTCCTATCAGTATTTTGTCAGCATCAGTGGCAGAAACCATGATGGCGCAATTGTAGAAACCCTGGTGATAAGTCCATGTTGGCGTGCCATAGGCAAGGTCAGGATGAGATGTTGTGTAAGGTCCGCCTGCAGGAGGATTTGGTAATGTCCATGTGGTTCCGCCATCATCGCTGCGATAAACACCGATAAAGCCATAATCATTAACCTTTGCTTCGCCGATTAAATATGCGTAAACCCTGTTGGGATTTGCAGGAGTAACACCAATGCGGGCGCCGCCGTCATTCCTTGCTGAATCGGAAGATGTGTACCAGCCTGGTGTCTGTTTTGTCCATGTAGCGCCTGCATTTGCTGATTTAAAAAATTCACAGATGCCAAGAGTCGGATTGTTCTTAACAAGGTAAACAATATTGCTGTCGCCGCTGTTGAGCTTGACATCATAGGAGCGATCATTGTATAACTGCGTAAAAGTTGCACCACCATCTGTGGAACGATACAATCCGGCATCACCGGCTACCAAAACAATTTGTGTGTTCCCCTTGTTGATAAGAATTTCATTCGCGTTCAGATTGCTGGCAGTAAGAACTGTTGTCCAGCTTGCACCTCCGTCGGTGGTACGTTTTACATAACTGCCACAACCGGCAAAGACAATATCGGGGTTGGTGGGATCAACTTCGATGGCACGCAAGCCACCGTCAAAATTCTCGCCCAATGAAACACACTTCCATGTGGCTGCATTGTCAACACTTTTATAAACTTCACCCGGCTCAGTCCCGCAATATAAAATGTTGGGAAATGAGGCGCATTGATCAATAGAGTAAACATTGGTCTGATCATTTGAAGGATCATTATTGCTGTTGTAAACCTGGTAAGGCCCAACGGGAGACCAATAGGAAAGGGACTTTTGTTTGTTGTTGGTTTTTCCTGCAATTTTATTTCTGTAATTATTCTCGCTGTTTAAAACTTCATTTTCCTTTACGGGAATAACAAATCCGTTGGCATCAATTCTGTTTTCCACAGCTCTTCTCCAGCGAAGGAAATACTGAGTGTGATAACTTTTTTCGAAAATGTGTGAGGAATAATAATCCTTGTAAAGACTGTCGGTTTTGAAAACGTTTGGATTTTGACTGTACATTTCCTGTGCCCAGGCCGGCAGGGTTTTTATCTCTGCGTTCGATGGCCTGTACATGTGTTGCGCATTTGTATTCGTAAAAATAATCAGCGCGGATAAAAGGAGTAGAATAAGTTTTTTCATAAATGATACAGAGTATGACCGGAAAAAGAATCCCGGTTATTGTTTTGTAAAAGTACGAAATTGCAAATTATGCGAGTCAATTTTATCTGAAAGGAAAGATCAGAATTTTGGATTTTTGAATATCCACAATTATACCAGTATGGAAAGTCACTATATTTTTAGCTATAATTCAAAATAATTGATTTCGAAAAAACCTTATTTTTTTAGTTTTCAAACTTTGGTAGAAATATAATAACCGGGAATTTTAACCTTATTACCTTCCTATGTAAATAGGCAGCCAACCTGACGGGGCGACTTTTTCTTGTCACCCCGTCACTCATTAAACATTTTCATTCATTATCGTGTGTGTATCGCATAATCACATTACCTTATTGAAGGGATAATAATAAGGTCAAAGACGCCTGTGTAGGCCTATACTACTAAGTCATGGAGCAATGAAAAGATTGTAATTTTAAAGAAAGCAACTTTCCAAAACTAGCCGGGTGAAAACTTTTCCAAAGTGAAGAAAACTTTGGAAAAGTATGGTTCCGGTAAAATTGAAGTTACATGAGAGGTTTAAAAAGAGTAAAATAAGGTTCTTTTTCGTTTTACTTTTTATTGTGAATTAACTAAACTGGTACAATAACTGATAAACAAATTTCAAATTTGAGACTGCTCCGAAAAGTAATAAATGCGAAAATTACCACTAAAACGCAAAGACACAAAATAACACAAAATACAAGTTTTTAATAAAATATAATTTCGTGAAATTTGGTGTTTTTGTGCTTTTGTGGTAAAAAAGACTTATCGGAGTGGACTCAAATTTCAATTTTCTTATTTCAGAATGATCATTCTTTTGCAAATATTTGTTTTGTCATTTACTGTCACAACATAATTATAAATCCCGTTAGCAAAATCTGCAGCATTTACTTCAAATGAATGCTTGCCTGCAGTAAGCTCTGTATTGACAAGGGTTGATACCAATTGTCCGAATGAGTTGTAGATCTCAATCCTGATATTGGAATTTTTATTTAGTGTAAAGTTTATCGTTGTTTTATCACCAAAGGGATTCGGGAAATTCTGTTCAACATTTATTTCATGATTTGTTGGTTCAATAAATCCCGTTGAAGTCAGTGCAGGCTGCTGTTGTGTTACGCAATGAACCATGCCGCCATATTGGTACAGATCCCTTACATCAATTCCTATCACTGTCCTTCCGGGATACAATTGCTGAATAATATTGTTGGCAACGGCATCATTTGGATCATTGTAATTTGGAACGAGCACCACAGTATTTGCAACATAGTAATTGCAATAAGAGCCCTGGTAGCCAAGGTTGGTTCCGTTAGTTGTGGAAACATTATTTTGAGAGAGTGGAACGTAAACAAAATGATAAGGATGATTATTCACATTTTTCGCATTGTAGAGAGTGTCAATATCAGCTTGAGGAACTTCCCAATAAAGCAGGTCTGTATTGTTCATGGTAACGATGGTGCTATCGTTGGCAAAATGCACAAACCCGTCAATATGCATGTCGGTAAGATCAAGACCGGTGACACCGTTAAGCCATATAAATTTTGAAATGCCGAGATTGGTTGATAAAATAGTTTCGGCTTGCGCTTGTGTCATTCCGGGATTTCTCACCGAACTTGCAGGACTTTGTGCAAGGATAGAACTCCTGCAGGCCATCAGCACACCATTGCCATCAAGCTCATAAGCGCCTCCTTCAACAGTCATCGTGGAACCTAAATTAACGACAGGTACTGATATTGCTGTGGCAACCTCTGTAGGAATCGGGTCGTCATAATTATAATTGTATTTGCCGCCCCAGCCATTGAAGCCCCAATCTTCGATCTTTAAATTTCCACTACCATCTTTCACGTAAATGGGTCCATTATCTCTAACCCACACATCATTCGTACGGAATATTCTAAAATCAATATTGGTTAAACTCACTCCTGCATTGGTAAGCAATGTTGTGATGCGTGTTTGTTGTGTGGAATTATAGGCAATAATATGCACATTTTCGCTCTGCACCAAAGCATGGGTCATGGCAACCCAGATGGGATCAAGACTATCCCTGTAGGGATTGCCATACTCATACTGGTGTGGCCATTGCAACCAGGTGCCTTCATGCTGATTTTCCTCTGCGGGCATGGTGTAAGTCTGCGAAAATAAATTCAGGTTGATCCCGAATAAAAATATTAGTAAAAGTAAACAGGAGTTTTTCATAATTAGTATTTGTAGGAAAACGGTTTTTAAAATAAAATTCCAAATTCCATTACTGAAGTTTTAGAAATGGAATTTGGAATTTGTCTCGAAACTTCGGGATTGAGACTTGGATCTTTTTAACTAAGATTATTTAATTTCTTCTTCAGGAATGAATTTTCCCTTTACATCAAACTGCAATTTCATCGGAGTCTGTATTCCTTCTTTTTTTATTTTCACAATATAAAAAGTGCCGGCATCTGTGGTGCTCAATACAGCTGATTTTATTTCGTATTCTTTGTACATTTGTTTAATGTAGTTTGTAATTGTTGTAGGAAGTTCTCTTTTATTTATTACTTCTTCGCTATTTGTTGCTTCATTCGTACTGTCGGCATCAGTGGTTTTATTCACCTTGTTGGTTTCTTTTATAGATTTTTCAGTTTCATCATTGATAACTTTTTCTTCAGAAAAAACACTTTTAATGAACTTTCCGGCCATAGTATAATATAGTTCAACAGAAGGAACTCCTATCCCTTCCTTCTTTGCATAGACATAGTAATATTGATAAGTTTTCGAAGGTTCAGAAACTAACTGTCCGTACTTGATACTATAAGCTTTGTAGTGAGCCTGCACATCCGTCTGTATAGGACCGGGCAACTCTTTTGCATCCACAGTGTACTTGGTGAAATGCCATGTGCCATCGGGACCAAATTCAGCAAAGCCGGTCATTTCATCTTTGGTAAATGTGGCAGTGTAATTCACACTGTCCTTTTTCCAATATTGCACAATGGCTGAAGGAACTTTTACGGGAAATGAATCATTAACGGCTGTGGGTGGGTGAATAGTCACAACAGTTTTTACTGATACTATCCCCACAGCTTTAATGAAAGCGTCAGGAACATTTTTCTTGATTAACTTTCCCTTCATGTCGAACCAAAATTCGGCAGCCTCAATAACACCTTCTTTTTTCAACGTCACATAATAGTGGAGAGGTTCCGTTGGTGTTTCGCGTTGCCAGGAAGATTTTATTTTTGCATCCTTATAATTGTTGTCAATATAAGAACCAATGGCACCCGGTAATTCCTGTCCGGGGATTTCATATTTTGTTTCATTCAGTGTTCCATCGGTAGCAAATGTTGCAAGCATATTCTGACCGTCTTCTTTGAAAGAAGCCACAAAAACATCAATCTTCTTGTTCCATGTAGTCTTTCCTGACGGAGCAAATTTGGTTTTAAATGTTGATACAACCTTAGCCGGAACTTCACTTTCCTTGACTTCCTGTGCAATAACAGAGAAGGATAAAAGCAATGAGAATAGTAAAATTATTTGGAATTTCATGACCTGTGATTTTGAATTGCTAAAGTAGAAAAAAAATTAATAATGGAAAGGAAAGAATGTTGATTTTTTGGAGTAATTGAATTCTGAAATTGAAACCAATGGACTATTGATATCTTTTAGATTGTTTAAGCGTGGATTATTTTTCATTTAGCCATTTGTCCATAATATCGTCATTAAGTTTCTTTTCTTTCCAGGCTTTATTAGCCGATTTAATTGACTTCTTTGCGTAAAATTGAGCAAGAATGTCTTTAAGTTCTTTAAGCTCTGTATCGGATAGATTTGTTGAATAGATTTTCATCAATTCTATCTGAATATTTGAAAATGGTTGTTTGGCGGCTTGCATAATTTTTCAAATTAAAGTTGAGAGTGCAAAGGTATTAAATATTAATATTAAAATCACCTTCTTATTGTCTGTAATCTGTCCGGTCCGACAGAGATTATTGTGATCGGAGTTTTAACAGCATTTTCAATAAATTCAATGTATCTGATCAATTCCAAAGGCAGACTATCCACTGATTTCATTTTGTCCAGAGAAGCGTCCCAACCTTTAATATCCGTATAAACCGGAGAAAGTTCACCGGGATTTATTTCAAAAGGAATATAATCAATCAGCGTTCCTTTGTAGTTATATTGTGTACAGACTTTAATGCGTTTGAAATTACTCAGCACATCGGCTTTCATCATGATCAACTGACTAACGCCATTGAGCATGATGGCATATTTTAATGCAGGAATATCAAGCCAACCGCATCTGCGAGGACGACCTGTTGTGGAACCATATTCATTGCCATTCTTCCGGAGTAACTCTCCTGTTGCATCATTTAACTCCGTTGGAAAAGGACCACTACCTACTCTTGTACAGTAAGCTTTGAATATTCCGAACACTTCACCAATTGACCGAGGCGCTATGCCCAAGCCGGTGCAAACACCAGCGCATGTAGTGTTTGAAGATGTCACAAACGGATAGGTTCCAAAATCAACATCAAGCAATGAGCCTTGTGCACCTTCTGCCAGAACCGGTTTATTTTCTTCAAGACAACGGTTAATAAAAATTTCACTGTCTATAAGAGGAATGGACTGAAGTTTCTCCAGTGCTTCAAACCATTTTCTTTCGTATTCATCAAACAGATCTCCGTCAATTTTGTAATTGCAGTAATCAAAACAAAGATTCCTCACCAGTTCGAGATGCTTGGACTTTAAAGTATCATACTGGTTTCTGAAATCCTTTTTTTCAATATCGCCGAAACGTATTCCTATGCGGGCTGTTTTATCAGTATAGGCAGGGCCAATACCTTTCAATGTAGAGCCGATCTTTGAAGAACCTTTGGAACATTCATTGGCAGCATCGAGTATGCGGTGGGACGGAAGTATCAGATGCGCTTTCCTCGAAATTACAAGGTTCTTTGTAGCATCCAGTTTCTTGCCTGAAAGTTCAATGATTTCTTTAAGAAGCACCACAGGGTCAATGACGACTCCGTTTCCTACCACATTTATTTTTTCAGGATGAAAAATGCCTGATGGAATTGTATGAAGAACTTGTTTCATTCCATCGAATTCCAAAGTATGACCGGCATTAGGCCCTCCCTGGAAACGCGCAATAACATCGTATTTAGGAGTAATTACATCAACTATCTTTCCTTTGCCTTCGTCGCCCCACTGAAGACCTATTAAAACATCAACTTTCATTAATTAATTTGAGATTTGGTTCTTGGAATTTGGAATTTGACCCGAAACTTCGGGATTGGAATTTTGACCTTTAATTTATTCAGGATGCTCCCTGCATCTGCCGTAAAAAACAAGGGAGTGATGATTTATTTCAAAATCAAATTGCCTGCTTGCCGAGCTTTCTATATCCTGTATTCTTGGATCGCAGA
Source organism: uncultured Bacteroidota bacterium (assembly GCA_903889915.1). Taxonomy (GTDB): domain Bacteria; phylum Bacteroidota; class Bacteroidia; order Bacteroidales; family CG2-30-32-10; genus CAISZK01. The sequence goes on along the minus strand of CAISZK010000065.1, from coordinate 11,732 downwards.
ATTCAGTAATTTTTCCACATTCCATACACACTAAATGATCATGCTGTTTATTTCTGTAAGTCCTTTCATACTGCCCGACATTTTTTCCAAACTGATGTTTCACGATAAGTCCGCAATCAAGTAAAAGTTCTATCGTATTATAGATCGTCGCCCTGCTGAGTTTGTACTTTTCATTCTTCATGTGAATGTAAAGGGACTCCACATCGAAATGCCCATCCTGCAAATAAATTTCCTTAAGGATGGTGTATCTTTCCGGAGTTTTTCTTTGTCCGTTTAACTGTATGTAATTTGTGAAAATCTGCTTCACAGTATCTAAGGTTTCTTTGTCAATCATATCGTAAGATTTAATTGCATAAAATTATTTAAAATTACAAATCAAAGTTAAAAAAATCTTTTAAGTCAACAAGTAATTACAAGCATATTGGTTAATTTTTCAGGCTTTATCTATTCTCAAAACCTGCTGTACTCCTTCAACTTTTTTCAGGTTTTGTATAAGGTCTTTTAAATGGATAGTGTCATAAACAAAAAGCATTACCGTCCCAACGAAAGTCCCTGCTTCACTATCCACGCTAATTGAGCGCATGTTCAGGTTAAGTTCGTTTGAGATCACTTTGGTAATATTGTTCACGATACCGACTTTGTCAATTCCTATGATCTTGATACCGGCAAGGAATGCGAGCGATTCGTTGTTTGTCCATTTCGCTTTCACTGTACGGTAAGCATATTTCGAAAGCATGTTCATTGCATTCGGACAACTTGACCTGTGTATTTTGATACCTTCATTGATTGTTACAAATCCAAAAACATCATCACCGGGGATGGGATTGCAACACGGCGAAAGTGTGTATTGCAATTTGTCCATGTTGTCACCAATAAGCAGCGTGTCATTTTTCCCTATAATTTTGACAGACTCTTCTTTTGTGATTTCATTTTCTGCAGCTTCTTTTTCTTTTCCGGGTTTCCTTGAGAATGGAGAGGTTATATACTTAAGCCATTTTGAGCGATCTTTCTCCTGGATGAAAGCTTTTAATTCGCGCAGTCCTATCTTTCCAATAGCTACCTGGCAAAATAATTCCTGTGAATTTGGTATCTTATAAAAAGTAAGAAGTTTTGCAATGTTCGAATTGTTGAACTCTAGCTTCAGCTGTTTGAATTTACGCGTCAGAACTTCTTTGCCTTCTTCCGCTACTTTTCTTACATCCTCTTTCAATGCAGCTTTGATGCGGGTCTTGGCTTTTGCAGTAATGACATACCCCAGCCAATCTTCTTTAGGTTTCTGTTTTCCTGAAGTAATTATTTCAACCTGATCACCGCTTTTCAACTGATGATTGAGAGGAACAAGTTTGTGATTTACTTTTGCGCCTATACAATTATCTCCGATCTGGGAGTGGATATTGTAAGCAAAATCGAGAGATGTTGAACCAATAGGAAGTGTTTTCAGTTCGCCCTTTGGAGTGAAAATAAATATCTCGTCCGAAAATAAATTCAGTTTAAAATCATCAAGGAAATCAAGAGCATTGGCTTCCGGACTTTTCAGCAGTTCGCGAATTTTTTTCAGCCATTCATCAAGTCCGCTTTCAGCATTTCCTGTTTCTTTGTATTTCCAATGCGCAGCAAATCCCTTTTCAGCAATTTCATCCATTCTGTTACTGCGAATCTGAACTTCCACCCATTTCCCGTTAGGTCCCATCACTGTTGTGTGCAGCGATTCGTAACCATTGGCTTTGGGATTGGAGATCCAGTCACGGAGCCTGTCAGGATTAGGTCTGTAAAAATCAGTAACTATTGAATACACTTTCCAGCATTCAGCTTTTTCCTGGTCAGGAGGAGGCTCAACAATTATACGTACAGCAAAAAGATCAAAAACTTCTTCGAAAGGGATCTCTTTCTTTTTCATTTTTTCCCAAATCGAATGTACCGATTTGGTGCGGTGAGCAACAGTATAATTGACATGCTGATTTGTCATTTCCTTTTTGATAGGATTGATAAACCGGTTGATAAATCTTACTCTCTCCTTTTCTGATTCCTGGATTTTATTCGTGATGTTTATAAAAATTTCAGGTTCGGTATATTTCAACGCCAGATCTTCAAGTTCACTTTTAATAGCATATAAACCCAACCTATGAGCCAGAGGTGCGAAAAGATAAAGTGTCTCGTAGGATATTTTGAGTTGATTCTGATGCGACATTGCATCAAGTGTACGCATGTTGTGCAGGCGGTCAGCAAGTTTTATCAGGATCACTCTCACATCTTCTGAAAGTGTGAGCAACATCTTTCTGAAATTCTCTGCCTGCATGGATGGAGAACTATGATCAAAGATCTCAGAAATCTTGGTCAGTCCATCAATGATTCTGCTGACTTTATCACCGAAGAGACCACGGATATCAGTAAGTGTATAATCTGTATCTTCAACAACATCGTGCAAAAGTGCGCAAACCACGGAGGTAGTACCCAATCCAATTTCCTCTGCTGAAATAAGCGCTACAGCGAGAGGGTGATAAATATAAGGTTCTCCTGTCTTTCGCCGCATATCCTTATGGGCATCAACAGCCAGATTGAAAGCTTTGCGAATTATCTTTTTATCTTCAATATTGGTATTGGGTTTGCATGCCCTGAGAAGATTGCGATAGCGTTTTATTATTTCCTGCCGTTCTTTTTCGGCCTTCACTTCCAACATTACTAAAAAATAAATGACTTGCAAAGGTAGTGTAAAAATTGGTTGAAAAGTAAGTGATTTAATAATTGTTATTGAATATGCTTGTTAATGATAATTGTCGAATTTTCTATTGCTTATCTTCTGTAAAACAGCAGAGTTTGGATAATCATCTTTTTATGAACACCGGCAGTATTTTAAAATTCTGACATTTTAATCAGAATACAAATGCCATATTTTATTGCATTTCTACCATCATAGTCCCCTTTAATTGCAGGAACAAAATTTAAATTAATAACGAAAGCCCATACATATTTTCCGTTAACAATAAATCCTCTATCTTTGCAACCCAAAATAAATACAATGGTTACAACCGAACAAATGAAAGACCTCGCAAGAAGGCTTGATGCCTTAAGGAGGTTCCTTTGACATTGATAATAAACTTGCACTTATAGAAGAAGAAGAAAAACTTACTGTAAGTCCGGATTTTTGGAATGATCCAAAAGCTGCAGAAAAAATTCACAAATCAATTCAGGACAAAAAATCATGGACAACAGCTTTTGCCAATGCAAAAAATAGTCTGGATGATTTCAATGTAGTATGGGACTTTTTTATTGAAGGTGAAGCTTCAGAAGAAGATCTCGACAAACAGTATAAAGATTCTTTAAAATTTATTGAAGACCTTGAATTCCGCAATATGCTCAGTGGTGAAGAAGACAGACTGGGTGCAATAATGAACATTAATTCGGGGGCAGGTGGTACAGAGAGTCAGGACTGGGCAGAGATGTTGATGCGCATGTACCTGCGCTGGGGTGAAAGAAATAAATGCAAAGTGAATATTCTCGATACACAGGAAGGGGATGTCGCAGGTATCAAATCTGTTTCTATTGAATTTGAAGGCGAGTATGCTTATGGCTATTTAAAAGGTGAAAGTGGTGTACACCGTCTTGTCAGACTATCACCATTTGACTCTCAAAATAAACGACACACTTCATTCGCTTCAGTTTTTGCTTATCCAATAGTTGATGAAAATATTAATATTGAAATAAATCCAGCAGATATCAGTTGGGATACTTTTCGATCTTCAGGCCCTGGTGGTCAAAATGTGAATAAAGTTGAAACAGCTGTCAGGCTTCGACACGCTCCTACAAATATTATCATTGAGTGCCAGGTGACGCGCTCACAGCAACAGAATAGAGAGAAAGCATTGCAAATGCTTAAATCGCAATTATACGAAATTGAATTGCGTAAAAAGAGAGAAACTCTTGCAGAAATTGAAGGAAATAAAAAGAAAATTGAATGGGGGTCACAGATACGCAGCTATGTGATGCATCCATATAAAATGGTTAAGGACCTACGTACAGGGGAAGAAACATCAAATGTGCAGGCAGTGATGGATGGTGATCTGGATAATTTTATAAAGGCTTATTTGATGGAGTTTGGGAGAAAGTAGTTATCTCTTTCTATCCAAAGTTTCAAAATTATTCTATTTGCACTTTGACTTTTTTTCTGTCTTATTCTGAAATGAGGGATAATGTGTTTGAACAAATTTTGTAAGGTAGAAAATAATCAATGGAATGCCCAGGTATATCAGTAACTCAAGAAAATCATAATAGCGTAAACTGCCTACTGTAAATGGCCAAAACTCTACTGTTGTTTTGTTGAAAGGACCGAAAACATCATAAACTGCCATTACCAGAAGTGACAAATTGATTAGGCTCCATAGAATGAAAAACGCCCAAAAGTATCTGCTTCTTTTTTTCATAGTTGATCAAAATATAAGAGTACAAAAGTAAAGTTATGCTAAGTAAAACATGCTTTGTTCATAGGTTTTTTAACATCATTTAAGATTAGAGAATTATAAATTGTAAACCAAAAATTATCGGATTTTTTCACAAAGATTCAATTACATTCAGATTATGATTTCAAATGATTTCCAATTTGAAGCCCAATCAGATTTTTGTTAATAATTTTTTTTATTTTTTTTATTTAGGGATTTGCAAATGACGTATATTCGCCAATCAATTATCATGAAGAGCCATGTATCAGATTTATCATAATCCGCGATGCAAAGTTAGCCGTCAAGTGCTGGGATATCTGTTGAAGTCAGGTGTTGAGGTTAGTATTATAGAATATCTGAAAATACCACCAACAGTAAGGGAAATTATAAATCTACTAATAAAATTAAATTTGAAGCCTCAACAAATCATCAGGGAAAGTGAAATGTTATTCAAACAAAATTTTATTGGCAGGAATTTTAATGATGATGAATGGTTACTAATTCTTCATGATAACCCTATACTTATTGAAAGGCCAATCGTAATAAAAGATAATAAAGCGGTTATTTGCAGACCTGCGGAAAAATTTTTCGAGAACTTCATAAATTTGAAATAGATCTCTATGCTTGCACATTGGAATTGCAAATTTTATTTGAACAAACGATCATGGAATAGGGTTGTTTCCCTGTCTTTTGTTCCTTCATCTTTGGATTGCTATAGAAGTAATTTTTAAATGTCACTAATTTTTTATCCTTAAATAACAAACAACATGACAAATTTTATTTTTGAGAAATCTTTTCAGCTTGAAAAAGACTCAACAACTTACAGACTGCTGACAAAAGATTATGTACAGGTTATTGATGCCGGAGGGAGAAAGATCCTGAAAGTTGATCCCAAGGGTTTGGAACTACTGGCAAAAGAAGCGGTTTTTGATCTGTCTTTTTTTCTTCGTGCATCACACCTTGAAAAGTGTGCCGGGATACTCAGTGATCCCGAAGCTTCGGATAACGATAAATTTGTAGCACATGAAATGCTAAGGAACACGGTCATTTCAGCAGAAGGGAAACTTCCCTGGTGTCAGGACACAGGAACTGCAATAGTGATTGGCAAAAAAGGTGAACAAGTGTGGACCGGAGCTAATGATGCCGAATTTCTCTCAAAAGGTATATACACCACTTACAATGAAAAAAACCTGAGGTATTCACAGGTAGTGCCATTCAGCATGTTTGATGAGAAAAACAGTGGTACAAATCTTCCTGCTCAAATTGACATTTATTCTACTGAAGGAAACTCTTATGATTTTCTTTTTATCACCAAGGGTGGCGGTTCTGCTAATAAAACATTTCTTTATCAGCAAACAAAATCCTTGTTAAATGAAGCATCATTGACAAAGTTTGTGAGGGATAAGATAATAGATCTTGGTACATCAGCCTGCCCACCTTACCATCTTGCACTTGTTATTGGTGGTACTTCGGCTGAGGCCACACTTAAGACTGTTAAAGAGGCTTCTGCCGGTTATCTTGATCATCTCCCGACAACGGGGAACGCAAGTGGGCGTGCATTCAGGGATATTGAATGGGAAAAGAAAATTGAAAAGATATGCCAGGAGTATGGTGTAGGAGCGCAATTTGGAGGTAAATATTTTGTCCATGATGTTAGGGTTATCAGACTTCCCCGTCATGCAGCTTCTTGTCCGGTTGGAATGGGCGTAAGCTGCAGTGCTGATAGAAATATAAAGGCACATATCACTGAAGAAGGAATTTTCCTTGAACAACTTGAAAAAAATCCGGCACGTTTCATGCCATCGAAAGCTCCTCAGCTTGAAAAAGCGATTGAAATCAATCTGGACAGGCCAATAAAAGAGGTGCTCGCTGAATTAACCAAATATCCAGTCAAAACCAGATTGAGCCTTACAGGTACACTTATCGTAGCAAGGGATATTGCCCATGCACAGATCAAAGCTTTGATTGATGAAGGAAAACCAATGCCGGAGTATTTTAAAAATCATCAGATATATTATGCAGGACCTGCAAAAACACCGCAAGGAATGCCATCCGGTAGTTTCGGCCCGACAACTGCTGGAAGAATGGACGCATACGTGGATCTGTTTCAAAGCCTGGGTGGATCCCTGATAATGGTTGCAAAAGGAAATCGCACCCGTGCAGTTATTGATGCTTGCAAGAAATATGGAGGATTTTATCTGGGATCAATTGGTGGACCGGCAGCTTTACTTGCAGCAGAAAATATAAAATCAGTTGAGATAGTGGCTTTCGAAGATCTGGGTATGGAAGCTATTAGAAAAATTCGGGTAGAGAATATGCCTGCCTTTATTATCACTGATGATAAAGGAAATGATTTTTTTGATGAGTATAATAAATAAGGACTACACCTCAAATTCCAGGCAACATCATCAATAGGTAAATTCCCTGGAATTTGAGGCTTGAATTTTTAAGAAATGAAAACACGAATTGAGCAAGACACCATGGGACCCGTTGAGGTTCCCGCAGAAAAATACTGGGGTGCACAAACACAACGGTCCAAGGACAACTTTAAAATTGGTGGTCAGCCAATGCCTGTTGAGATAATCTGGGCGTTTGCTGTTTTGAAAAGAGCTGCTGCAATCACTAACCATGAACTCGGTGTTCTTACAAAAGAGAAATGCGATTTGATAGTGAAGGTTTGTGATGAAATAATGGATGGCAAACTTGATGATCAGTTTCCACTCGTTGTCTGGCAAACTGGTTCAGGGACACAAACCAACATGAACGTGAATGAAGTGATTGCTAACAGAGCCGAGGTACTGAGAGGCGGAGAGCTTGGTGGAGGAAAAACTTTCATTCATCCAAATGATGATGTGAACAAATCACAGTCATCTAATGATACATTCCCTACTGCCATGAGCATTGCAGCTTATAAAATGATTGCCGGTAATACTATTCTTGGAATTAAAGAACTTCGCGAAACCCTCGAAAATAAAGCAGAAGGATTTAAGGACATAGTTAAAATTGGTCGTACACATTTGATGGATGCCACCCCTTTAACATTAGGCCAGGAATTTTCAGGCTATGTGTCAATGCTTGATCATGGAATGAGAGCTATTCAAAATACTTTCGGTCACCTCTCTGAACTGGCATTGGGTGGAACTGCTGTGGGCACGGGAATCAATACACCAAAAGGATATTCCGAGTTAGTTGCAAAGAAAATTTCTGAGATCACCGGATATCCTTTTATGACTGCACCGAATAAATTTGAATCTCTTGCTGCCCATGATGCAATGGTTGAAACTTCAGGTGCGCTAAAGACTGTTGCTGTTAGTCTGATGAAAATTGCAAACGACATACGTTTGCTTGCTTCAGGGCCACGTTGTGGAATTGGCGAACTTTCCTTACCCGAAAATGAACCGGGTTCTTCTATCATGCCAGGTAAGGTAAATCCAACTCAATGTGAAGCTATGACCATGGTTTGCGCCCAGGTGATCGGCAACGATGCTGCAATAAACATTGGCGGAATGAATGGACATTTTGAGTTAAATGTTTTCAAACCTGTAATTATTTTCAATCTGCTAATGGCAGCAAAATTAATTGGTGATGCATGCAGATCGTTTAACGAAAATTGTGTGAAAGGTATCAATGCAAATACCACGGCAATTAAGAATAATCTTGAAAACTCCCTCATGCTGGTCACTGCTCTCAACACTTATATAGGTTACGAAAATGCAGCAAGGATAGCAAAGAAAGCACATAAGGAAAATCTTACTCTCCGACAGGCTGCAATTGAATTAAATCTTGTCACCGATGAGCAATTTACTTTATGGGTTGATCCAACCAAGATGATATGAAATGTGTTTATTTTTATTTGAAACCAGGAGGAACTTTAAAGTAAAAGTTACGTATAAATTTCCACCATTTAATAAAGGTGTATTGGAATATTCTTAATTTTGTATTTCGATTTTAATAATAACCTGAAAATTATGAAGAAATATTTACTGTTTCTGGTTTTAGTAATAACTATTGTTTCGGTTTCCAGTTGTTCAAAAGAAAAACTCGATTCCAATTATAATGCTAAAATCAGGGTTGACAGCATTAAACAGGATACGTTTGTTTTGGCAAATCAGTATGTAGTCTATAAGAAAGTAAAGGTATTTTATACTGTATTAAACAATGACAACGTAGTGCTGAATTGCTACAGATATACAATCAATGCTATGGATAGTGATTCGTTATTGTATCAGCTTGTGGAAAGTCATTATAATACAGTCAAACCAAATAGTGAAATTCACGATAGCACAAAAATTGGAATTGGCAATAATAAAATTGCCTGGACAAGTATAAATAACACTCTTTTTCAATAAAAATAATCTCCAATTATAGAAAGCTCCCTGAACCGGGGCTTTTTTGTTTTTAAAATGATCTGAAAAAGTAATTAAAGAATTCAATACTACAACGAGATTCTTGCTATATTTCCCTGTATTTTCAATGATTATGAGTATAATTATTACCACCAAAATCAATTGTTTAAAAAACAAGCGGAAACATTTTTCTATTACAAATGAATAACTTAATTTTGCAACCCCAAAAAAACGTCTGAAATTTTTCGTTTGATGCGATTTTTATTAATAATTAATTAGTACAACATGTGGACTTTGCTGGTAAGGCTTATACTTAGAAATAGATTAGGTATTATTATTGGCGTTACGATTCTTACGGGTTTTATGGCTTATGAGGCATTAACTGTGCAGTTGTCTTATGAACTGCCAAGAATGCTTTCTTCATCTGATTCAGCATTGATCAAATACGATATTTTTAAAAGCAGGTTTGGCGAAGACGGAAACGTGGTGGCCGTAGCTGTGAAGAATGATAAGATTTTTGAACTTTCACAGTTCAACGCACTTTATGATCTGTGTGAGAATATCAGGAAAAAAGACGGAATTGAAGAAGTCGTATCTATAACCAGGGCTGTAAATATTGTCAAAAATGACAGCCTGAAAAAATTTGCATTTAAAAAGTTAGTCCCTCACCGGCCTACTTCACAACAGGAAGTTGATAGCATTAAAGCGCATATTTTTTCTCTTCCTTTTTACCAGGGGTTGCTTTATAATAAGGCTGAAAGCACTTACCTGATCGCATTGACAGTTGATAAAAATAAGATCAACGACAAGAGCAGGGAAGGGCTTATCATGGACATCAAGTCAACAATTGATAAATATCATGAGAAAACCGGCACAGAAATTCATTATTCCGGTTTGCCATACATCCGCACACTGACAACAAAAAAGATAAAATCCGAACTTTTCCTTTTCATAATTTTATCCCTGATCATAGCAGCATTGATCATGGTGCTTTTCTTCAAGTCAACAAAAGTTGTGTTTTCTTCAATGATTTTGGTTGCAATAAGCATCATCTGGACACTTGGTACCATCTCTCTATTCGGATATAAGATCACTATTCTATCAGGTGTCATACCATCATTACTTGTCATCATTGCGATTGAGAATTGCATTTATCTTATTAATAAATATCATTGGGAATACAGATTACACGGCAATAAAATCAAGGCATTGTCCCGTGTTGTAAAAAGAATTGGGTTTGCAACATTGGTTACCAACCTCACAACAGCTACAGGTTTTGCAACATTTATTTTTACCTCCAATGCAATGCTCAAAGAATTCGGCATTGTTGCTTCCATCAATGTCATGGTGGAGTATATGATGTCAATAACGCTTATCCCTATTATTTTTAGTTTTTGGGCGCCACCAAAAACCAAGCATGTCCAGCATCTGGAAAATAAAAATGTGAATTTTCTAATTGAAAAAGTCAAGACTTTGGTTTTTACAAAAAGGAAACTCATTTACATTATTACCGGAGTATTTGTTATAGGCTGCATTTATGGCATAAGCAGAATGAAGACATCCGGAAAAGTTGTGGATGATATTCGCACTTCTGATCCGATTTATAAAGACCTGAAATTTTTCGAAAAGAATTTTCATGGTGTGATGCCATTTGAGATTTCCATTGATACTAAAAAGAAGAATGGTGTGATGCGATTAAGCACGATCAATAAAATTGAAAAATTGCAGAAAGTGCTCGATAGTTTCCCTCAGTTTTCACGTCCGCTTTCTTTAGCTGAATTTGTGAAATTCGGTACTCAGGCTTTTTACAATGGTGACTCTTCATTTTATCATTTGCCTGATAATAATGAAAAGGATTTTGTGCTTTCGTATGTGCCTTCAAAAGTCAACGGGAAAAACAATCTCCTCCATTCTTTTGTTGACAGCACCAAGCGCTACACACGCATCAGTGTGCAAATGACAGATGTCGGAACAAAAGAAATGAACCAGATCGAGGCTAAATTGCAACCCAAAATTGATTCAATTTTTGACCCGAAAAAGTTCGATGTAACAGTTACAGGAAACAGCGTGGTTTATACAAAAGGAACCGACTTTTTGATCAACAACCTTTTGGAAAGCGTATTGTTTGGAATTTTACTGATCTCAATCATCGTTGCTGTTGTTTTTACTTCTTATCGTATGGTGATAATAGCGATGATCTGCAACCTTATTCCATTGATGATAACTGCTGCCATCATGGGCTACAGCGGCATTCCGGTAAAGCCTTCAACACTTATCGTATTCAGTGTTGCTCTTGGTATCTCAATTGATAATGCCATACTGTTCCTGTCCAAATACCGGCATGAGTTGAAAACTTCATCAGGCGATATTAAGCTATCGGTTACGAATGCTCTTAATGAAACAGGGATTAGTATGATCTATACATCTATCGTGCTGGTGCTCGGTTTCGGCATCTTTATAGTTTCAGGTTTTGGTGGTACACAGGCTTTGGGAATGCTTATTTCAGTCACTTTATTCCTTGCTTTGTTTTTCAACATTATTGTTCTTCCATCACTTGTTCTTACGCTTGATAAGATCATTACCACGCGTTCATTTAAAAAGCCGATAATAGAAATTTATGATGAAGAACCCGAAGATACAAGTGACGAAAGTGAGATTGAGTTATGATCATAACCCAATAATTTTAACCTGATAAATTTCGCTCCATTAACTTGGAATTTGGAATTTTGAACTTGAGTCTTGGAATTATTACAAAAGTTAAACTTAATTAAAATAAAATCATGAAAGGAATTATTCTGGCAGGCGGTTCAGGCACACGTTTGCATCCATTGACCATTGCAGTTAGCAAGCAATTGATGCCTATCTATGACAAGCCAATGATCTATTATCCTCTGTCAGTTTTGATGATGGCAGGGATCAATGAGATCCTGATAATCTCAACACCTCATGATCT
>CAISZK010000064.1 GCA_903889915.1 uncultured Bacteroidota bacterium | reverse complement strand
GATCTTCTAACTCGGAAAAATAGTCTAAAGGTGATTTCATGCTTTTTTTCTGGTAAAAAAAACAATTTTATCAGCTTATAGAACACGTCGTGTACTGTTTTTATCACCACCCTCTTGTTAATTTAGATGCGTTTGCCCTGAGTTCAAGTTCCTTCCTGATGGTTTCTTCGGGCTTTTTGCTTATAGCTGTCCGTTCGTATAACATTGAATTAATTCTTTCCTGCAATATTCGGGTGCTCCACTTTTCGATCTTGCACATCTCGATATAAAACATTCTTTTTAGTTCATCTTCAATGTATATGATGTTTCGGAGATGTGTCCAACTCAATTGTCTACGCACTGCGTAGACAATCTTTTCATCAGGGAAAATCTCTGCAAAACGAAGACAATGCCTTATTTGCTTATCACTCCAACCTTTTCCATAATGAGATGTCAAATTTGTTGATAGGTTGATAATGATTTCTTCACCATAACCGGCACGCTTATTATTCAGCACCTCAGTTTTAATACGCTGTCCGATTTTCCAGTAAACCATAGTAATTTCAGCATTTACAGAGATTGCAATATTCGCTCTTGACTGCTCAATAAGCAATCTGATGTCTTCAAATAATGAGCGACCGGATGTTTTGTTTAAATCAGTCATTGTTGGTCAATGGTCATTGTTGCTTTTTTTGAGGTCGCATTTTGCGACCTCAAAAATACAATTAATATTGTATTACGAATTTTCTGAACTACCTAAAACGTTATTATTCTACAAATATTTATTTAATTCCCAACCTTTGATAAAGGAAATGTTATTTCATTCTATTTCCCCCTATTCAACCGTCTTCCCGAAAGTTTTTTCCAAATACTGTGAGCAAGGTTTATTTCTTTTTGTGTTAAACCGTAATGCCCTTTCAAAATTATTACTCTCACCTCGGCCCCAAAAACCTATCTCCATTACAATGAAACATGTGATCAGGTTTATCAACAATCCAAACCTCAGTTTCCATTGCAATATTGGAAAAATGTTTTTTAAACTCTTTGTCATCTGGAAATGCTGAAATGTAAATCTTACCAACCTTACAATTTTTCAAAAACTCTTCCAGTTCAATTACTCTTTTCGGTGACACCGGTCCATGTGATGTTACTGCTTCTATAAGGAATAGCCAGTTTTTTCCACGGTCGTAAATAACCACATCAGGCATTTTGCTATGCTCGTTTATTGGTATGCCTAATTCTTTCAGAACTTTTTTATCAACGTACAAGTCTTTATTGGCGGTATCTCCAAGGTAAATCACTTCGCTGCTTTTGGCAAAGCGAGGGGCAAATTCATGCACTATTGCAGCCTGCACTTCGTTGTGTTTACCGGCTGAAAGTTTTAAAACTTTTCCATTGCTTAGCTTTACAGGAATAAGATTTTGCTTGCGTTCTTTCCTGTATTTTTTTGATAAATCGCCTTCCTCAGCTATGAATTTTTCAACGGCTTTGTTCCATTCTTTGGTGCCAAAAGTCTTTATTGCCTCATACGCAGCCTGAGTAAGTGCGTAATGAGCATTGGGGCTGTTTACGGGAAGTTTGGGATTGTCGGGATTATAATCTGCAATTCGTGCCTGCACAAACTGATGCAACACCTGTCGGCGAAAGGTTTCGCGCGTGTTGGGCGCATATTCTTTTTGATACACTTCGGTAACAAATGCCATGATGCCTTTGGTTACTTTCAGGCTTGTTCGTGTTGTTTTATGCCAGCTTATTCCCGGTTTAATTCCACACAGCGCAAGTAAAGTATAGGCTGAGATTTCATTTTGCTGCGATACGGGCAAGCCTAATTCTTTCAGTATTTTTTTTGCATCGTCTATTTTACTCATAAAGGCTCGCTTTAAGATTAAATTCTTCTATCACCATTTTATTTGTATTTTCAACCGTGAAATCATTTGAAAGGATAATGCTGTTGCCGATTTTTTTAATTGTTTCCAGAGGCGGCAATGGCATTTCCCTAAGCTCGGTGGCGCTTACATTTACATTGCCATTGAAAATTCTGAAAAAGTAATCAAACAAAGTACTGTTCAGCAAAGCGCACAGCCCCACAATTTCATCACGGTCCAAATGTCCTTTGGGACGGTAAATGTAATTCACTTTATTCTCAACGCCGATATAGTCGGACTGAATAAAATTTGAGAAATAAGGAGCCGCAACCAATCGGTTTTTATCGTCTTTGCTGCTAAAGCGACGCAGCAACACATAATTTTTATTCGGTATCAGCAACGATTTTGATTCATCCTGTATTCGTATATATTGCCCTTTGTCGGGCTTGGTCACAGGCCATTCAAGCGTCATTTGTTTTACGTTATGCAACCAAAACAAAGGAGCAAGAAACACAGTGCCGTTTTCAAACGTATCCTGTATGAAATTTCTTGCACGGAAAGCGACAACGGGTCCTGTTGAGATTTGAATATTATAAGTATTCAGCGTGCTGCCTGATGGCGATTCAGACCAGTTTTTAAAAATATTGATGATGGATTCTTCAAAATCATTGGTAGGCAG
>CAISZK010000063.1 GCA_903889915.1 uncultured Bacteroidota bacterium | reverse complement strand
TTACATGTATATAGAAAAGGTTGTGTAGGTGATGGTGCGACTCCGAAGGAGTCGTATGTCTCGCCGTAATTCATCTTCTATAAACATGTGAATCCCTCGGATTCATTGCCTTCATCTCGCATTTTCGTTGAACATATGAATCCTACGGATTCGTTCCGCAACTTTTCAATTGTACATTACAATCATTGCGGCTTTAATCCCGTAAGGGATTACATGTTTATAGAAAAGGTTGTGTAGGTGATGGTGCGACTCCGAAGGAGTCGTATGTCTCGCCGTAATTCATCTTCTATAAACATGTGAATCCCTCGGATTCATTGCCTTCATCTCGCATCTTCTATAAACATTTGAATCCTTCGGATTCATTGCTCTTTGTGTTAAGCTGCCACAAAAAAATAGTCCGGGTCCGAGCTGAAGTCGGGCACGGACTTATCCCCGATTATCGCTGTTTTGAGGTTTGACAAATTTTTAAAATTTGTCAAACCTCAAATTCAAATAGCTAAAATTCTAAACAGCCACTTGATTAATGATAAATTTTACTGATTATAAACGATTGATCCTTAGGCTAATTTTTTGCACGGGGTCCCGTGAGAAATTCACGGATACAAGAGAGAAAGTTTCTTTATACCGTGCGTCACGTACGGGACCCCGTGAATAATTTTCGGTATGCCGTGCATCACGTACGGATACAAGAGAGAAATTTCCTGTATACCGTGCGTCACATACTGATACAAGAGAGAAGTTTCCTGTATGCCGTGCGTCATGTACGGGACCCCGTGAATAATTTTCGGCATGAAGTATAAAATTTTCAAAAATCCGTGAATAATTTTCGGAGTTCCGCACAATATTAACGGACTTTGGTGAATACTTGTCTGGCTTTGTTGCGTCTGTTGCGGAGAAGCTAAAAGAGAAATTATTGTCTAATGTCCATTTTTCCCCGTCTTCCTCAAATACAAATCCAGATGCTCAATCAAATCGCCATTGCGGTTGATGTGGACTGTAAACGGAATATTATCCTGCAGAATCTCCCCGTTCATATTCTTTGCAGTGAGGGTATCAATATTCACACTGTAAATTCCGGGGGGTAGCCCCATGTAGTTAAAATAACCATCTTCGTCGGAGGTGGCGGAGGTGAAAAGCTTGCCATCTTTTTTATAAATATTGACAGTAATATTTTTAGCGGTTCTGATAGCGTCATCGGATTTAAAATAAACCGTTCCTGAAACTTCAGCCATGGGCTCAACGGGCACAAAAATAGTCTTCACCTGATCAGGATCGCTGTAAACTGCAATGGTGCTGAATTTGGCCAGCCACGAAATGTTTTGCAGGCTTGAATTGTCAATGGTCAGCAGATACTGGGTATTTGGTTTGAGTGCAATAAATCTGTAAACGCTATCGCCATGATTAGCTTTACTCCCCTGGCTGATATTGACGTTCACATCTTTGATAAAAGGTTCGCCGGGGTCTTTGATGCCATTGTGATTGATGTCGAGAAAAACAATAACATCAATGCCGCAGCTTGAAATGAGTGAGCGCGATGAGGGTGTGATATTGGGTCTTTTTGGTGAAAACAAGAGGCTGCCATAAATATCCTGCTCGGTAGTGACGCTGTTTTTGCTCACAAAAGATGCAAGGCTTGTTTGTGCAAAATTAAGATCGAAACGCATGCTAAAGTTGAGGAAAAAGCTGTTGGTAACGGGAGCGTATGTGTAATTGATATCAGTGATAATTTTTTTGAAAAACTTTTTCTGGGCATCTATCCTGACGCTGTTCATCTGTATGGTCTTGAGATTTGCCATAACCTGTGCATTGAAGATGTACTGGTCGCTGGTAACATAATTCAAACTGACACTTGAATTGACAGTGTAAGTCTGGCTGAGGATACCTGCTGAATTTGCAAACACTATACTGAATTTTCTGAATGCAAAAGATAAATAGTAATCAATGTAATGAAATCCGAAATTGGGTGTGCGGTTATACCTGTAGAGTATTTTGTTGTAGCCGCTGAAATAATGGGTGGTCATCGGGACGGACAGGCCGGAAGAAAGATCATATTTGTCGGAGGTGATGATGGCATCCT
This sequence comes from uncultured Bacteroidota bacterium, assembly GCA_903889915.1. Classification (GTDB taxonomy): domain Bacteria; phylum Bacteroidota; class Bacteroidia; order Bacteroidales; family CG2-30-32-10; genus CAISZK01. The sequence continues at coordinate 7,461 of CAISZK010000063.1, read as the reverse complement.
GGTTTTTTGTGAACTGTGAAAAATTTGTTTCGAGGTAAAGTTTTTTCAGAAAAGGCAGGGTAAAGTTAAGGCTGTTCTTAACGTTGTAACAATACATGTAATTCAGCATAGCGGAACCAAAAAGCCTTGCTGAGACCGTGAGATAAGGAACAGATTTGTCTTTTAATGTTTTCTGGAAATATTCAAAACCGGTACCGATGCAAATGCTTCGGTTGACGCCATAAACCAGCTTGAAACTTGAATAAAGATCATGCTCCGCATCGAAAGTATATCCGCTGTAGGCCTGATATTGTAACTGTTTTTTCGGAATGAAATTGGACGGCACCAGTATCTCTCTTTCTTCCGATCGTTCTTCGCCCCATGGCCCGTAGTATTTAAGGGTGATCTTTGTGTTGCCATACAAAAGAGGAACATCAAACTGAAAATTTCCGTTTGCATCAGCAGTTTTAAAATCAACCAGCAGATCGTTCACATAAAGCTCCACTTCCCAGTTGGGCTGAGTTTTATTGAACAGGTGATAGGTGCCATATTGCTTTTGAAATGTTGTGGGGACATTGGATATGCCGCCGCCGATAATAGATGAACTGATTGTTGAAACGCCGGCAGCCGGAATATTGCCAAGCTGAATTTGCCGCAATATTTTGCTGTTATTATTAACCATTCGCCAGGTCATTGTCTGCGAATACATGTTGAATGGGCCATTGGATGGCTGGTTGATATGTGCAAGCAATTCCCCGCCCAGCAATTCCATTCCCACAGCGGCCTGTCCCTGGAAAGATGCCGATCGTCCAATCACCTGCGCCATATTGATCTTCCAGTCGAAGACACCTCCTTTTGCCCAGTGATATTTTCTTTTAAAAGTTGTGTCAACCTTTATTTCGCCCTTGATGTTTTGAAGGTTCTTCCGTATTTTTTCACGTTTTAATTGCTTGATCAAAGGCAGATCGGTTTTGCACGACAGATATGCCGACAGCGTTCTGAAATTAAAAGAGATCTTCAGTTTGAATATCTTCTCCAGTTCATCCACACGCAGGAATAATCCGTAATCGTTTTTCATGATCTTTGCTGCCGATAAAGTGTCAGTAACGTCCTTATACCTGATCTTCATCAGTGCGAAATTGATCGAAAAAGTGTCAATGGGATTGGCAATGTAGCCATCAATAAGGCTGAATTCATTCTTCACTTTCGTGAAAATTTTCAGTTGCTGGAAAAGAGAATAAACCGAAATGTACAAATGGTCGTTGAAGTATAAAGCATCAGTTTCATAATAGGCAACATCCTGCACATTGAGCAGAATTTTGAATTCCTCAACTTCGGAATCGGGATTGTCCTGCGCATTGAGTGTTGAAAACGGGAAAAGAGAACACAATAAAAATGCCAGGAATAATAAACCATAACGAAAGCCCGGTTTCACCGGGTGTTGATGTTTATGTCCTGGAATTTTGAATTTCATTTAAAGCATAGTCTTCAGGCAAGCAATGGCACATCAGTTGACACTGTAATCGTAAGTGTTGTAAACAACTTTTTTGGGTGTGTTTAAACCATAGTTTATTTTCAGGGTTCCTTTAAGAACAGGAAATTCCTTGGTGTTTAGTTTTATGGTTACCGTTCTTGAATGGTTGGGTGTGTAAACAGAAACCCCGCGCATCATACCAATAACACTGCTTTTTCCTGCCGCATCAACATAGGTCACTGAAAGGTCGCCGAAGATAGATTCAGTGCCTTTGCGGTGAATTGTAAAGGTGATTTGTTTTGTAGTGTCGTTCAATGGCGCCAGGGAAACACTGTCAATAGTGGTGGTAACTGTGAGATTGCCTTTGCGGACAATGATAGGGATAGAAATTCCATAAATTGGAGTCAGTTTTATACCCACTGATGTGTCCTTGGTGGTGGATTTAATGGCATTTTTATCCTGTGGTTTGGTGGATCGGAAATAAAGATGGGAGCGGTATTCGCCATCAGTCATATCGGTTGATTGTTTCACCTGAACTTTTACGATCTGAGTTTCGTTGGGTGCGAGTGTTACAACGCGCGGGAAAATCCTGAGCATTTTATCTGCAAACATCTGACCACTGTCGGGCTTTTCTATTTGCTGAAAAGCGCCCGTTTGCGTCATCCTGTACTGCACGAACGAAATGTTGTAACGCGCGGTATCCTTACTGATATTTGACACCGACAATTCTTCCATTTGCTTGGCTCCTTCAAAAACCACGCGTACCGGGGTTATCAACAAATCGCCTTGTGCAGAAGCCATAAGACTGTTTCCAAGAAGGAAAACCATTATAATTTTACCAAGAGTTTTAAAAGGTATTTTCATTTCAATTTTTTTTCAAATTTATGTATAAAAGGAATATTGTACTAAGCCTGTGATTTATTTTTACAACAAACTATTCAACAAAAGAAGTGCCAATGTTGATTTTACATTTTGTATCAGATCCCGGACAACCAATCCCTGCACTATCATTGAATGTTTACAATACTTTGTTTAATCCGCTTCACTCAGTTTTTCATTCTGGAATAACCTGTAAATTGTTGACTTCCCAATGCCCAGTTTATTGGCAACCACACGCACTTTGTTATTATTTTTTTCAAGAAAATGTTTAATGATCAATTTGTCGTATTCTTCCAGTGTAAGCTCTTTGCTTAAAAGTTCGGATTGCAATGAGGAATATTGGATCTGGATATGTTCAGGTTCTATGATATCAGTATCTGAAAGAACAATGGCAAGTTCAATGATCGCCTTTAGTTCCCTGACATTTCCCGGAAAATGATAATTGAGTAATTTGTTGGTTGATTCAGGTGCCAGCTTTTTTTGTTTGATCTTATTTTTGGTGCAGAATTCTTTGATGAAAAAAGTTGAAAGCAGAATAAAGTCATTCTCCCTTTCACGCAGAGGAGGCATGAAAATGGGAATTCCCAGCAGTCTGTAGTAAAGATCTTCCCTGAAAGTTCCTTTTTTCACTTCGTCCTGCAGGTTGCGGTGGGTTGCAGTAATTACACGAACATTCAGTTTAACGGCCACGTTGCTGCCAACCTTTGTCACTTCCTGCTCCTGCAAAACCCTCAGGAGTTTTGTCTGCATCATCATGTCCATATCGCCGATCTCATCAAGGAAGATGGTTCCTCCCTGAGCTTCTTCAAATTTTCCGATTCGCTTGTTCATAGCCCCTGTGAAGGATCCTTTCTCATGACCGAAAAGTTCGGATTCGATAAGCTCACTTGGTATGGCTGCAACATTGACTGCCACGAAAGGCTTGCTTTTCCGTTGCGAATTGTAATGAATGGCTTTTGCTACCATTTCTTTTCCGCTGCCGGTTTCTCCTGTAATAGACACCACAATGTTTGACTGCGATGCTTTTTCTATCAATCCAAAAACACGCTTCAGATTTGCACTGTTGCCGATAATGGATTTCTCAAAGTTATATTTGGTTTCAACTTCCTGTTGAAGGTCATCAACCCTTTGCACAAGCTGATGATGATTACGAACATGGTTGATGATGTTCCACAAGCGATCCCTTGTGTCGAAATCTTTGACAACATAATCATAAGCGCCCAGCTTGAGAAGGTCAACTGCAACATTTATTTCCTGCTGGCCTGACACCATGATTACAGGAATGTCTTTGTTGTATTTTTTTATTTTCTCAAGAATATCTTTGCCGGTTTCTCCCTGCAAAGAATAGTCAAGTGTAATGATGTCGGGGTTTTTGTGCAGGTTGGCAATGCAATCTTTTCCTTTCAAAAACACCTCAACTTCATTATCGGGGTTCAACGAAAGATGATATTGCATGGTCTTCGCAAACGCCAGATCATCTTCAACAATAAAAATTCGGAATATGCTCATCTTATTTTTAGTTTAAATAAATATCAACCAAATTGTCAATTTCTTTTTCAATATTTTCCATCTGTTGTGAAATGCCATCGTAATCATTGTTTATTGCACTGGATTCAATAGAAAGCGACACTTTATGCAATACCCTGAAGAACATTGTCAGTGAATGACCTTTCAGCAAATGTGCAATTTCTTTTATGCTGTTAATATCCTTTTCAACAAAGGCTTTCCTCATGTCGCTTTTTCCTTTGGTAAGTGTCTCTTTGGTGATCTCGATCAGTTCCCGGAAAAGTTCTTCGTTGTTCAGTATATACTCAAGGAATTCCTTTTTGTCAAAATGATTTTTCGCATCATCTTCCTGAGCTTTTCCTTTCCTGTCACGCCAGCGTTCCATAACAACTTTGAGGTCGTTTAACATCAAAGGTTTTGCAAGGAAATCGTCCATTCCGGCTTTGATGCATTTCTCTTTACTGCCTGCAATAGTCCCTGCAGTAATGGCAACAATGGGAACCCTGCCAAGGGAGTTTTCTTTTTCGTACTGACGTATCATCATTGATGAATCGTAGCCGTTGGTAACAGGCATCTGAATATCCATCAAAACTATGTCGGGTCTGAATTTTTGATAAATATCAAAAGCTTCTTTTCCGTTGTAAGCCACTTCCTGCGAACAATCGGGAACAATAATTTTCACGTAGGTTTGTGCAAGCTTTACATTTGAAATGTTGTCCTCAACAATCAGCACTTTGCAGCAGTGGACGTCAGATTTGTTTTTTTGTTCTTTGTTTTTTTGTACGATCATTTCATTTTCCATGAAGATGACCATTTTTTGCAAATTATTTATCGTTAAAGGCTTTGAGAAAACCTGCATGATCCCTGACTTTGATGCTTCAGATTTGACTGAAACTTCATCGTTGGAACTGTGAAGCAAAACAATCGGGCGGTGGAAATCACCTTCTTTGAATTTTTCATGCAGCCTGTTGGCAAACTCAATCCCATCCAGGGCGGGCAGGGAATAGGTCAGTATGTATGCATCATATCCGGGGTCAACAGCTTTGAGTCCCGAATCAGGATCATTGAAAATTTCCACTTCAATATTGAGGTGTTTAAGCATATTTTTCAGGATGATCTGATTGGTGATATTGTCATCCAGGATAAACACTTTCCTGATGTTTTGAACCGAGAAACTTTTCTCTGTTGAAGAATCTGACGACAAGCGCAGGAGAAGGCTAAAACTGAAAGTGCTCCCAATGCCCGGTTCGCTTTTGACAAACAGAGTTGAATTCATCAACTGAAGGATGCCGATTGAAATGGGCAATCCCAAGCCTGTTCCACCGTATTTTCTGGATGTGGATGTATCGGCCTGCGAAAACATTTCGAATATCAGTTTCTGCTTATCCTTTTCAATTCCTATTCCGGTATCTCTTATCTTAAAATGAAAGTATCCGTAATCCTCGTTGACCTCATGTTTTTCGTAACGTATGGAAAGTTCAACCTCGCCTTTTTCTGTAAATTTGATAGCATTCCAGAGTAGGTTTATCAACACCTGCTTCAGCCTGATGCTGTCGGTAAAGATCCAGTTTGGAATGTTCTGCTGAATGTTCAGTAAAAGTTCAAGACCCTTGTCAAATGCTGTGAATTTATAGATCTCGGTGATTTGTTCACATAATTTCAGGATATTGGTTCTTTCTTCAGTCAGCTCCAGTCTGCCGGCTTCAATTTTTGAATAATCCAGTATGTCGTTGATCAAACCCATGAGAATCTCAGCCGAATTGTTCACTGCGTTGATGTATTCCTTCTGGGTGTTGTTCATCTCGGTCTTTAAAAGCAGATCCGAAAAACCCGAGATGGTATTGAGTGGTGTGCGTATTTCATGACTCATGTTGGCAAGAAAATCGCTCTTAGCCCTGCTTGCCTGCTGGGCTTCTTCCATTGATTTCTTCAGCGATTTTTCAAGGTTTCTTCTTTCAATGGCTGCCGACAAAGTTCCTGCAAAAGCAAGCAAAATGGAATGTTCGGCTTCAGTCCAGTTTCGGGCTGTCTTACATTCGTCAATTCCGACAAATCCCCAGAAAAGATCATCAACCCATAGTGGAAGTACAAGAATGGATTTGGTGTTTCTCTTCTCAAGTAATTCCTTTGTTTCCGATGGTTGCAACTCAGTTGTTGTTGCAGCGAACGACTGGTTTTTTTTCAGAGGTTCTATAAAAAGACTGATCTTTTCGAAAGGAGTGCGCTGCATTTCCGGGTCGTTTTTCAGAAGCCCGGTGCCTGTTGCATTCCATTCAATTTTATGGCTGGTGGTATTGAGCAGGCTGCCTTCCCTGATCTCGTTTTCGAACAAATAGATCCTGTCAACGCCAATGGCAAGGCCAAGTTTCCCGAGGTTGTTTTCCAACACTTCGTGATAACTCTCGCTCTTTAATAATTCAAATGTAAGCTCGGCGATGATCGAAAGGATGCGCTCCTTGTGGATAATGGTCTGTTCATTTTTTTTGAGTTCACGGATATCCACAAACGATTCGAGGTAACATTCTTTTTCTTCGAAAATGAATTTCTTGACTTTTTTCAGAATGGGTATCCTTTCGCCGCTGCCGGTGATGAGTGTGCGTTCCGAAAGATCCTCACCCATGGTTCCAATCTCAACGGGGCAATGATCTTCGTCGTTGGGGCAGATAAACATGTTGCATTTTCGGCCCAGTATATCACCTTCGGCAAGGTTGATCAGCAGGGTAGCCGTTGTGTTTATTTTTTCAATGACATGTGTTTTTGCATTGATGATAACCACGCCACTGTTGATGGAATTCATGATAATTTCAATTTCTTTTTTCCCCTGGATAAGCGCTTTTTCAAGGTTTTTCATGTCGGTGATGTCGTGAAGCATCACCAGGTTGGCAGGCTCGTTTTCGTACATCATTCTTCTTGCTCTCACAAGTGCGGTACGAATACTGTTATCCGGACCAAACAGGTCAATTTCGTAATCGTCATATTGATCGCCCCTGTTGAGAATTTCAATTTTCTGTATCACCTTTTTACGATGATCAGGACAAACCCTGTCCAGAACGTTGGATCCGATAAGTGCTTCTTTGGTGCAGCCCGTGATTATACAGGTTTCCTTGTTAAGGTATTTGATAATACCATTTTTGTGGATAAGGATGGATGTTGGCAGGTCGTCGAACCAGCTTATACTTGTACTGTCAATGAGTGTGTTTGAATTGTTGTTGTTACCCATCATAGATAAGGATTTACTGTAGCCTGTTTGAAAAATTTGCTAATACAAAACTATACAAATTTCCCGTACAAAGGTAAAAAAAAAGGCCGCAATTGCTTGCAGCCTTCTTTATGCTTAACAACACTATTAATTGTAAGCTACAGTCACGTCAAAAGAACCGGTGTAAAGTCCTGGCTCTTGTCCGGCGCCAACCTGTAAGTCTGCACCAACGTTCAGACCATTTTCGCCGTTAACATCCAAAGTAGAAGTTGCACCTAAGCTGGATACAAAGTTATCTACTGTCATTGAATAACCACCATTTGCAATAGTGATTGAAGAAGGTAATGAAATTGCAAAAGTTGCAGAAGGATAACCAACGATTGAAAACTGAGCAGCGTTGCTAACGTTTCCGGCAGCGATGAGG
>CAISZK010000062.1 GCA_903889915.1 uncultured Bacteroidota bacterium | reverse complement strand
ATTTATTCAATTATTTTAAAATTTATATCGCTAATAATCATAAGATTGAAAATGTAAGATTTTTTATAATGCCGATGAATAATTGCCACGCTGCAACTGGGATGTGGCAACTGACAGGTTTTCAATACATTACGTCATATTGTGGCTTAACAAGAACCAATGAATTAACATAAACAAGTGGTATCATTTTCTTCTTACAAGTGATATCATTTAGGAACGGTGTTATAATCTTGGTAAAAATAGAGAATTATTGGTCTACTATATTATATAATTCCATTAAATTTTTAATAGTGAATTTTACATGATTTTCTGTAATATTTTGAAGTGAAAAAATTATTTGCCACTCATCCGGTAAAACACATTATTAAAAAATTCTGGTAGTATCCTGTAATTCTTCCTTGTTCTTTCGCAATTAATTTCGAGACTCCCCTTCTTTAGCAAGTTAATCCATGAATTTCTCAACTTGTTATCTTTTATCTTTAATAGGGAATCGAGAATGCAGTTAACGCAACTCTCATTAGAATCAACATTTGCTGATTCAAGTTCATCAACACAATCTGCTTCAAAGATGCATGACTGTATTCCACATGTCTTATTCTTTGATTTAACTTTCATTTATTTATTAGATTTCAAAGCAAAAATTCCAAACACAAGTAGTTGCAATAATGCATTGATATTCAGTATTCTGTTGTCCGAAAAGGTATACTTTATTAGTGTTTTTGATGATTGAAAATTATTCAAATAAGATAAATTCGTTTTTATGTCTGGTTGATTTGAGCGAAAAATATTGTGTGTGGTTGTATTTTGTTTTTAAATTAAACCTAATACATGAAATACGAGTAAATAATTAACCCAAGAGCAAGTAATCCAAATGCAATAACCAAAAACATTCTTCCAGCCGTTCTTATTGAATGAAATAAATGTTCTGCAGTACTTGTGGAATAGAAAAAGATTACCACAAACAGCAGGATGATTAATATTGCTACTATCATTTGACTGAATTTGATTGTGAAAAAATCAATTTTATCCGATCATTGAATTGAACGGATTTTTTTTGTTGAAGCAAATTTTCAGAACAGGTAAAACTACTTTTGAACTGTTTCCTGAATGACATATCGAATGGAATCAGTTTTGGAAATGAGGCAATTGCTGTAAATGGTTGATTTTGCTTTTGCAAAAACTCATTAACTTGTTCCATTTTCACTGATGATTTAAGTTGCAAAGAACAATTGAAAAATGTTGATGAAGCAGGTGAGAAAATGTGAGGTGTCGCTTCAGTAATTTGTTCTTTTTGGAGCTGTAAAAGCAACTGGAAATATTTTTCCTGATATCTTTTTAAGTTATTGAGAGAGTATTCAAATGTTTCATTTAAAAGAATAGCTGAAAGTGGATTCATTCTTCCATTAAGAGGCGAATAATCATTGTAGTTGCTGATGCCTAATACGGTTTTTTGTTTTGAAGGATGCTGAGAATACCAAAGTAATTTTTCAAAAATGGCATCTTCATCTGTAACCACCGCCCCGCCTTCTCCTGCAAAGAATGATTTACCAGGAGAAAAACTCAAAACAATTGCATCAGCAAAATATCCAGCCGGTTTATTATTAAGAAACGAACCCAAGCTTTGAGCACTATCACTGACATAAATTAGATTGTTTTCCGAACAAAAGGTTTTTACTGCTTCTGAATCAATGGGTGTTCCATTGTAGTCAACAGATAATATAGCTTTTGTTTTCTGAGTGATTGCGGAAGGTAAATCTCTCAGTGAAATATTTAATGAAACAGGGTCAAACGAAGTGAAACGGAGTTTGTTCCTGTGCAATAGAAATGGAGCAATCGAACCTCCCCAATTTATTGAAGAGGTCAGAATTTCAGTATTGTTCAAATCCAGTGCAATGCACAGAGTTTGTAATGCAGTTGTAGCATTGCTAAAGGTTACAGCATGTTTTTTATTGTAATATACCCGCAGTTTTTCTTCAAGAAAATGAGTTGCACCGGCACCTGAAAGGTGTTGGTGCTGCAAAGAAGGGTGCTGAAAGCAACCCTCAATGTACCCTTGTAAAGAAGCTATAGACTGTTGAAGTTTCATGTTAAACATTTGCATAAGGTTCTAACTCTGCAATTCTTTTGCTCAACTTCTGATGGTCTATTGAAAGATCATCAGTCAGAATCTCCCTGATGTATCCGGGGAATAGGAAATTGGAATCAGGAATATTTTTTTCATCATTCCACCAGGGTAAAAAGCTATTATTTCTGCAATAACTGAGAGCCACATAATCACTGAAAACGCTGGCTATTTTATTGTTATTTGGGATTATATCATGACTGGCAAATTCAATGTTCTCAATGCTCAATGCATTTGGCAGAACCGCTTGGGATGCAACCAAGGCTTCACGAATTTCTCTGGGTGCAGCACCGGCAT
>CAISZK010000061.1 GCA_903889915.1 uncultured Bacteroidota bacterium | reverse complement strand
TTTTCAAACCCAAGATCACTTTCATCAAGCCGTTATTCACAATTTTCAAACCCTTACTCACTATCACCAAACCGTTACTCACTATCGTTAACCCGATACTCACTATCATTAACCCGATATTCACTATCGTTAACTCGTTACTCAGTATCGTTAACTCGTTACTCGCTATCGTTAACCTGTTACTCACTATCGTTAACTCGTTACTCAGTATCGTTAACTCGTTACTCAGCATCGTTAACTCGTTACTCAGCATCATCTGTTCGACGCGAATCAAGTGAAAATGGTACTTACAAACATTATTTGGCGACCAATGAGCAAAACGCCTAAAAAACACCCCCTCAAACCCCTTTTATTGCATTATAATGCAATTATTTAAGTCGAAAAACAGTGTTTTAAAACATGCCTTTTTTATCAAAATATTTATATAATAAAACAAATACTAAATATAATTTCCTTTTTAACCTGACCACCCGTACTCTTTTTATTTTTTTGATCAAAAATCAGAAATCTCAAATCGTAAATCTGCTATAAAATGGGATCAATTCTCGTACTTTCCAAGGCTGAAATAGAAAGTACTTCCCTTGTCAATTTCGCTTTCGATCCATATTTTTCCACCATGTTTTTCAACAAATTCCTTGCACAATAACAAGCCAAGACCGGTGCCATGTTCATGTTCAGTACCAGGATTACTGAATTTTATATCGTAGCGGAAGAGTTTGTCGAAATCGTTTTTATTGATGCCCATTCCTGTGTCCTTCACATAAATGATCACGGAACCATTTTCCTGCTTTGTGCTGACTGTTACTTTTCCTCCTTTTGCAGTAAATTTCAAAGCATTATTTATCAGGTTACGGAGAATGGTATTCAGCATATTTTTGTCAGCAAGAACGTGCAGGTCTTTTGGAATTTCGAAGTCGAGTTTTATCTTTTTCCCGAAAGCGAATTCAGTTAAACTGACATGTTCCTTATTGATTAGTTCAATCAGGTTTATTTTTTCAGGCTGGAACATCATGCTACCTGCTTGTGATCTTGACCAATCGAGCATATTCAGAAGCATATCGTAACCGCTTTTAGCAGATTCATGGAGCACTTTGGTTAAAGTTGCAACCTTTTCAGCGGTGTATTTGTGTGCATTTTCATACAGCAGTTCAGAAGCTCCAATAAGACTGATATAAGGGTTTTTCATATCGTGGGCAATGATCCTGAAAAATTTGTCTTTGGAAGCATTTGACTCTTCAAGTTCTGCATTCTTTTCTTTGAGTACGCTTCCTATTCTTTCTTGCTCACTGATGGAGCGTGCAAGCCTGATATTGCTGTAACTTAACTGTGACAATGATTGAGCAAGACCGAGGAAAAACGATTTTGCATAATCAAGTTTTTCCCTGCTCAGGCGGGGAACTCTTTTCAATGCATCAACATATTCTTTTTCATTAAAGCCAAACTTGATTGCCTGCTGACGGAAGTAGTCATAATCCACCTTTTCATCTTCAAAAAAGAATTGACCTAAAAACAGGTTGCCTTTTTGTTCGCCACCAATAACCACCGGGGTTGCCATATCCCAGAGATTGTTTTTGCACTTGTACAATTTGTATTCACCCTCCGGAATTTCACCCGAAAGAATAACATCGCTTTCGACACAATTCATAGCTGTTTCAGGATGTATTCTGTGGAATTTTGTGCATATATCCTGCCATCCTACCTGAACGATCACTCTTCCCTTCATGTCAACAATAGCCATCGGAATTTGAACAAGAGAATAAAGATTGTCCATCAGCGTTTGAATGGCGGGGATATCAATAATGTCGGGAAGTTCCAGTTGTTTGATATTTCCTTCCGGCGAAAGAATGCTTTGCAGTTTCACCCTGACTTGTGCTTCGCTTTTTCTCAGCGCATCTTCAGCTTCTCTTTGTGCTATGCGGCTTCTGATTGAGATGATGCCATAAGCAAGGTCGTTGGCAATTTCGGATAACAAAGCAATTTCATCTTCAGAAAAAGCATCCTGCCTGTTTGAATAAATGGTGATGGCACCAAACACTCTTCTGTCGCTCTTGAGCGGAAAAACAATAGAGGATTGGTAACCGCGTTTGATCGCATCATTTCTCCAGGGTTGCAAAGCAGAGTCGGTTTGAATGTCCCTGCTCAGGGCAGGTTGTCCTGTGCGGATAGCGATGCCGGTTGGACCTCTCCCTCTTTCGGAATCATCCCAGGTAACATTTAATGTTTCCAGATATCCTTCATCAAAGCCATGAAAAGCCACCGGTCTTACAGATTTTTCTTCATCGTTTTCAGCATATCCAACCCACACCATTTTGTATCCGCAATGGTTAATGATGATCTTACAAACTTCGCTTAAATAATCAGCTTCGTCCTTTGCACGCGTCATTTCCTGGCTGCTCTTTCCAAGAGCGCTAAGGGTACGGTTAAGTTTGTACAGATATTTTTCTTTTTTCTTTTGTTCGGTAATATCACGGGCAATATGAACTGAGCCTGTAATGTTGCTGTTTTTATCAAAAATTGGCGTCACACTCACAAGCAGTTCAGCGTTGAGTTTGTCTTCATGAACTTCCACAACATGCTCCTTGCCATCCATGAGCATCATTGAATGCGGACAAAATGCAGGTGAGTCTTTCATTCCATGAACACATTGGTAACAATGCGTCCCCAGTAACTCTGTAATCGGTGTGCCAAGTTTTTCAGTGGCTGCTTTATTTGCGCGGACTATTCTGTGTTTGGTATCAAGAATGGTGATCATATCCGGTATCAGGTCAAAGGTTTCTACCCAATCTTCCTTTGAGCGGATAAGTTCCTCTTCGTAAGCTTTGCGTTCTGTGAGGTCAATAAATGAAACCAAAACATTTGACAGCGTGTCTTCGTAACCTTTCACTATGGAGAGATGCATGTTTAGAATCTTGATATCGCCTGATAAAATTCTTATCGGCATTTCGAATTCAAACATTTTTCCACCCTCAGCAAGAACAATAAGTTGTTCTCTGAAAATATCAAGCGCTTCTTCATTGTAGTAAAAAAGCATGTTTCTGATCACGTCGTCTTTGTTGTCAGCGCCAAAAAACTCTACACTTTTTTGATTGATCTCGATAACCCTGATGAGAGAAGCAAGATGGTTCACTTCGTCTTTATGAGTATTAAAATAACTTCTGAAATCATCAACACCTGAGGAGATCAGATTGTCAATGAATTTTTTGATTTCGGAATAATCTTCTTTCCAGATAGGGATAGCGGAATACTCAAACAAACGATGATAATTCGCTTCACTTTCTTTCAGGGCTTTTTCAAATTTCAACCTTTCGGTAATGTCATTTCCCTGTGCAATTGTTGAGATCAGGGCATTGTCTTCAGCATTATAAATATTGGCTGAATTCCATAAGAAAGTTTTGACATCTTTGTCCTTGCAGAGTATAGGTATTTCAATTGATTCCAAATGCTCTGACAATGCTCTTTTGATCTTTTCCTTCGAAGCATCGAGTGATTCGTCAGGGAAAAGGAAGTCAAGTTTTTTACCGATGACTTCATCAGAAAAATATCCTGTCAGGTTTTCAAATGCCCTGTTGAACAATTGAATTTCATATGCGCTGTTCCATACTATTATTGGGGCATTGGCATAATTTATAAGGTTTTCAAGATAATTCTTGGTATCGTACAATTCATTCTCTGCTTTTTTACGCTCGGTGATATCGCGGATATTACATTGAATAACTCGTTTGTCGTTTACCAAATAAACATTACTTACAAATTCCACATTGATCAATTGCCCGTCAGCAGTTTCAAGTGGCAGGTTATCATATCGCAAATAATCTTTTAGCTGCAATTTGCGGAAATTGTCCTGGTTTGCAATTATATCTTTGAACAATCCTATGTCCCATAATGTCTTTCCAAGAAACATTTCATGAGAATAGCCAAGCTTTTCCAGCAAATATGGATTCACTTCCACCACCACACCGGTATCAGCATCAAGAATGAGGATGCCGTCTTTCGCAGATTCAAACAACCGGCGATAACGGGTTTCCGAGTTGGAGACCAATAATTCAGTTTGCATTCTTTCCAACTCTCCGGCAGCCCTGATGGCTACAAGTTTTAAAACAGTTTCTTCAATTCTGAAATTATTACGGGGTTCGCGGCTTATTAAAGCAATCAGTCCGATTGGTAGTCCACCCGAACTCCAAAGCGTTGCACCAAGATAGCTTTCGGCTTTCATTTCCTGTAACACTTCATCCTTCGGGAATAATGCCCGGACATTTTCATTATAACTGCAAATATTTTTCCCTACAACTTCTCCGCAAGGAGTTTCCTTCAGCGTGTACTCAATGTTATCATCAAACTTACCATCGAAGTAAATGGCAAGAGTCTTGGCTGAATGTTTATCCTCACTCAGTGTGTCAATACAAACAAAATCCATTGAAGTACTTTCGGCAAGAAAGACAGCAAGTGACCTGAAAAAGTTTTCTTCGTGATGGGTGTTGCTTGACTTTAATAAAAACAGGAGCGTGTTTTCTATTTGTTTACGTTCTGTAATATCTGTGCTATAAACAACAATGTTGGAAACCTCATCATTTTTCAAAACCGGGAAGAAGTGATGATGGAAGGTCTTGCCTATCCGGTCATCTTCGAATTCAACAGCATTTTTTGTTTTGAACACTTCGTCCATTTTATCTTTTCTCTGGTTAGCCAGATCAATGGTCATAAACTCGGCGAAATGATGCCCTATAAGTTCAGCTTCGGAAATGTTGTTCATCCTTTTTAAACCCGTTGAATTTGACATTGTGAATTTATAATCCTTGTCAAACATGTATATTGATTCCTGGGTTGCATTTAAAATTGACCACAACTTTTCTTCGCTTTCTTTGAGATCTTCTTCAATTTTTTTGCGGGTTGTAATGTCTTTCACAAAACCCGACAATGTCACAACAACATTTTGATCATTTACCTGTGGTTTGCCCTGTGCCCAAATCCAGCGAATTTCACCATCAACTTTTTTTATACGACATTCAAAATCCCAATCCGATAATGTCTCCAAAGCCTTGCCAAATTTGTAGTCCACCTGTTCTTTGTCTTCAGCAATAACATGCTCCAAAAACATATCATAAGTCCACTCCGGCAAAAGCTCTTTGTAACCGAAAATCTGGTCATGACGTAGTGAGCGCCACGCTGTTTTTGTTTTTATATCCAATCCCCATGAACCAAGTTCCCCGGCATCCAGGGCAGCATTCAGACGATTTTCATTCTCTCTTAATGCCTCCTCAGCTTGTTTTCTTTCAGTGATGTCGCGCATATAAACATCAACGCCTCCTTTACGCCCCTTCATAAATACTTCATACCATCTTCCGTTTAATGGAGAAAGACCTACATACTGTTCAAGCGAGTGCTTTTCTGCTGCATTCAGATAATGTTGATGAATAAATGTCCCTACAAGGTTCGGAAACAGATCCCATATTACTTTGCCCAACATTTCACTTGCTGGTCGTCCAAAAGGTGCACGTTCGGCTGCCGGATTAATTTCAGTGAATCGCCACTCGTCATCCAATGAATAAAATGTATCGGCAATGGAATTCATAACAGTCGTAGTCCTCAACTGAGCTTCCTTCAATGCCTCTTCGGCCATCTTGCGTTGAGTAATATCCTGAGAAATTACAATGATATATTTCCGGCCTTCCAGTTCAATTTTACTTCCTGCTAATTCAGTAACGATATTTTTATTATTTGGTAACCGGAAAATCATTTCATAGTTTGAAAGTCCATTTGAATGATTCAGCGAAGTCAACATTTGTTTACGTTCATTCGTGTCAAAAAACATCTGCAGTTCAGTTGAACTTTTACCAATCGCCTCTTCTCTGCTGAAACCATAAATTTTTTCCCATGCAGGATTTACTTCATGCAGTACTCCTGTTGTTTCTTCCGAAAGTGCAATGGCAAATGGAGAGGTCTTAAAGACTTTTGAAAATTTTTCTTCGCTTTCTTTTAATGCATCTTCAGTTTTTTTACGTTCAGTAATGTCGTGTGAGATTGAACCTACACCATACACATAACCCTGTGCATCTTTAAGTGGAAATTTATTTGCAAGGAAAATATGATGCCCATCATTTAGATCAGCCAATTCTTCTATCTGAATGGACTTGCCTGTTTCTACAACTTTTGTATCGTTCTCCTTCCAGTGATCGGCTACATCTTTTGGTGCAATATCATAGTCAGTCTTGCCTTTCAAATCCTGACGCGATACGCCTAGCATCTTTTCGAGGGATGCGTTGATCGTGATAAATTTCCCTTCACGATCCTTTAGAAAGATCGGTGACGGGCTTCCATCCATTACGTTTTCCAGAAGACGAATATTGTTTTTTAATGCATCCTCTGCCAGTTTGCGTTCAGTGATATCAACGAAAGAAGTGATGATTTTGTTGATGCCCGGTACCATACTCACTGACATCAGGGCATGACGCACCTGACCATTTTTCCTGTAAAATTTGAATTCGTATTTGTCAGGTGCATCTTTTGGGTTTTTAAGTCTCTTGCTGTTATAATCTTTCAGTCGTTCCAGGTCATCAGGAGGGATCTGAGATGTCCAACTCATTCCTAACACTTCCTCTTTTGTGTATCCACCCAATTGACAATAGGCATCATTTACCATAGAGATAGTGGTGTCCGGTTCTATAATGGCAATAGCTGAGGAATTGCTTTCGAATATGGCTTTAAATTTCTCTTCACTTTCTTTGAGTGCTTCTTCAGCTTTTTTTCTTTCTCTTAAGTCACGTATTGCAGCTACCAATTGGCCTTGCACTGCATAAGGCTTTACCATAACCTCAACCGGGATTTTTTCACCATTTTTATGGACAATTTCTATTTCATAAGGCTCCCGTATTTTTTCCTTCATTAATGAATGGTATTCCGGAAGTACAAAATCAAGAATGTTTTTGCCAGACATTTCATCATGGCTGTAACCTGTCAAATCAATAATCGGTGTATTGTAATCAATGATCACTCCGTTATCGTGTACCAATAATCCTTCGAAGGCAGACTCTGCAAGACGACGGAATTTTTCTTCACTTAGCTGCAACTTTTTTTCTGCAGTCTTTCGTTCACTGATGTCAATGAAAGTCCCTAAAATTGCAGATTCTTTTTGATAAGAAATATAACTTAATGATAACAGTACCCAGAAAGAAGTACCGTCTTTTCTCTTTATCTGTATTTCATGATTTGTTAAAACATTGTCTTTTTTCAATTTCCCCAAAATCACTTCGCGCTCATTTGAATCAAAGTAAAGGTCAGGAGTTTTTTTATCCAGATAATCTTCTTCGGTGTAACCTAACTGTTTTTTATAAGCCGGGTTCATGTAAATAAATTTCCCATCAGGATATCCGGTTACAGCCATAGCCACAGGCAAAACCTCTGCCATTGCTTTAAACCGTTCTTCGCTTTGAACAAGGGCTTCTTTTATTTTTAAATTTTCAGAAATATCCTGTATGGTTGATAACATGTACTTTTTCATGTTGATCGTTACAACATTAATTGAAACAAGACATGATAGAATAGTTCCGTTTTTTATCTTTAGCTCACATGGTGCACCATAAACATGACCATCTTTTTTGACTTTTTTGATTAGATTTTCACGATCATTTATGTTTGTGAAAATACTCAACTCTTCGGATGTGCGTCCCATCACTTCATCTTTTGTATAGCCGGTATCCCTCAGGAATGCTTCGTTAATATCCTGGTATTTCCCATCGTCAAGTGATGATAGTGTTTTTGCGATAGGACTTGAATAGAAAAGAGAGGAAAACTTCTCTTCGCTTTCTTTGATTGCTTTTTCTGAGTTTTTACTTTCAGTGATGTCCTGAACCAGGGACATGACTGATTTCATTTGCTTGTTGTGGTCTAATAAAATAGAGTTATACCAGGTACACTCGATAATTTCTCCGGATTTTGTAATATTGCGATTGGAAGATACGACCAGGGCTTCATTTCCACTCGAAAGTCTTTCCATTGTGCGATTAACAATGGGAATATCCTCTTCATAAATCAGGTTTAGCAAATCTATTCGTTGTCCAATCGTTTCCTCTTTCCTCCAACCAAAAATACGCTCTGCTTCTTTCGACCATTGGGTCACAACATAATTGGAATCCCATTCAACAACTGCAAGAGGAGAATTTTCGAAATGGAACTTCAGTTTTTGCTCGCTTTCGCGAAGAGCTTCATCCGCCCGCAATCGTTCAGTAATGTCAAGAGCTGACGAGATAAACTGTTTGACATTCCCCTGTGTGTCAAAAACAGGATAAAAACTCATCTCTAAAACAGTATTGCCTAAATGATCCATGAATTTTACCGGTTTCCGGGTGCTCACTAATTCTGCAATTTGCTTTTCCCTCGTTTCTATGTAATCGGGAGGAACTATGTCATAGATATTTTTGCCGATAAGATCGGGATTGCCATTATTTAAGCGTTTGATAGCAATTTCATTTGCTGCTAAAACAGTTCCTTCAATATCCAGCAGCATGATCGTTTCAGATACTCCGTTGAAAACAACTGATAATTGTTCTTTGCTTTCACGTAAAATATCTTCATTTTTTTTTCGCCCGGTAATATCTAAGGTGGAGTAAAGAATATGTTCCTGTCCGTGGTAATAAATTTTTTCAGCTGAGACAAGCGTTATTAACTTTTCCCCATTTTTTGTGAGGGCAGTAAGTTCATAGTTGATAAACCTTCCATCTTTTTGTAAAAGTTTAATCATGTTGTCACGATCCTGTATATTGGTGTACATTTTTATATCAGTAACTTTCTTACCAATCACTTCATCGCGCTTATATCCAAAAACCTTGAGGAAACTGTCATTCACATCAACAAACAAGCCATCATGAAGGCGGCTGATTGATATTGCTGCGGGATTGCTTTGGAATGCTTTAACAAACCTTTCTTCACTTTCATGCAAAGTTATTTCAGCCTGTTTGATGTTATTTATATCAACCATTGACAAAAAGCATTGTTCCTTGCTTTGCGAAGCAATTCCGGAAAGCTGAACATAAACAGGTGTTTTGTCTTTCACAGACAATGAAAGTTCACAGGTTTCTTTGATGTTTCCGTTTAATATTTTCCCAAGGAAATTATTAAACACCGGTCGGAAATCGTTACTTACAAATAATAAGAAACGTGATTTCACCAGGCGTGAACGTTCTTTGCCCAGCAAATTGGCTGCGCTCAGATTTAGTTCAATGATCTCTCCATCTTTCGATAGTGTAAGATAACCTGATGGAGCGAAGTTGTACAACTCAGCATATTTTTCCGTTGCCAGAGCTGCCGCTTCTTCCTTTGCTCTCACGAGTTCTTCGTTTTGCAACTCAAGCTCTATCTGATGCACTTTAAGCTCATGAATGAGTTTCAGGGTATCAGCTTCCGAATACCCGGATGCGGATTTGGTTTCAGTTTTTTTAACTAATTTTTCTGCTTTCTTTCTTAGCGGAGAGAAATTTTCCTTACCATCTTTATTTTTCATAATTAAAAAATAAACTATAATTACAATCGAAAAAATTACTTTTTTACTACGGGGAATGATTCTTTCATTGGCTGTTATTAGCCTCGTCCCGCATTAATTCTTTAAACTCATTCCCCTGCCAACGCCTCTGCCTTTGTCACCAGCTATAGTCTGCTGTTTCTATTCAGGTTTCCAGCCTGATCATTATTTCTTGTAAACGCTATTGCTATTACGACTGCTCCATCAATTGCTATTTCTTTCCATCCAGGGCCTTCTTCAACTCAATCTCCAGTTTTTTGGCAATCGTAATATCTGTAAATGTCATCACCAATCCATCTATACGGTCATCGAGTGTGCGATAAGGCATGATCCTTACATCGAACCATCTTTTGTCGCAGGTTGTTATTGCAGTCTCAACAGTTAACAAGGTTTTCATCACCTGCCGGGCATGTTTATCAATTTCCGGATATTGCAGGTCGGTTACAAGTTCTGTAAAAGGTCTGCCGATATCCACACTTCGCAGTTTAAAAATGTTGGTCATCTGGTCAGTAAATCTGCGAATGTTCAGATCTTTGTCAAGGAAAAGAGTAGCAATCTCAGTGCTGTTGAGCAGGTTTTTCATGTCGTCGTTGGTGCGTGCAAAATCATTCACTTTGCTTTGCAATTCCATATTCACTGTCTGCAACTCTTCATTCAGGCTTTGCATTTCTTCCTTCGAGGTGGTCAGCTCTTCATTTGTTGACTGCAATTCTTCGTTAGTTGATTGCAATTCTTCATTTGTTGACTTCAACTCTTCCTGCGAGGTCTGCATTTCTTCGCGTGTGCTTTGCAGTTCTTCGTAACTTCGTTGCATTTCAATTTCTAATTCCTTCAGTCTTCCGGTTGAGCCGTTTTTTAGCGTTTTTGTTTTTCCTTTATCAAGTATTATTATTGCCGGAACATCCGAAAATACTACCATTACAAGGCCTCGCACAGCCTCCGGGCTTTCAATGCGCTGAACAGTGAAATTCACAAACAGTGCGCCTCCGTTATTTCCGATTTTAATATTGCTCACGGTAACCGGTTCAAAATTCTGCATAGCTTTGCTGAAAGCTCCCGGCAGTTCCTGCCTTAATCCTTCGCGCGCCATGGCATAAATGTTCCAGTTTGCTTTGCCGGCAACAGGTTCAATATACTTTCCTGTGCGTCCTGTTATGTACAGAATATCTCCTTTTTCGTTAACCAATACACTGGCAGGGGCAAATCGCTGAAGCAATATCTGGTCGGCAAGGCTTTGAAGATTTTCAACCACTTTGGCAGTGGGTTTTTTCCCGGTTGTTACTGTCTTAGTCCGGAAAAATGAGCTTGGGAAATCAATAAGTTCCGGTGGCATATAGCTTGATGAACGTTTATAAATTTTTAATTTAGGATCTGTTTCAGTAAACCCTTC
>CAISZK010000060.1 GCA_903889915.1 uncultured Bacteroidota bacterium | reverse complement strand
TGGTCATGCCTGCAATTAGGAAAAATAGAAGTGAAAAAGGAGCAATTTGACATTTCTCAATGTATCAAAGATGCGCTGGCAAGTATCGAAAATTTTGCAAATGAAAAAGGAATTGAAATAGTAATTTCATCTCATGAAGTAGAAAGCAATGATGCGTTTTTCGATTTGGAAATGTTTAAAACAATAATGCGCAACCTTGTTACAAATGCAATAAAATTCAGTAATAAAGGGGAAATGGTTTTTGTAGAGTCTTTCGATGAAGATGAAGAATATTTTAAAGTAACAGTAAGAGATACGGGCGTTGGCATCAGCAAAGAAGTTAAGGAAAAACTTTTCAGAATTGATGTTTCCCACGCAAGTTATGGTACAAACAATGAAAGAGGAACAGGTTTAGGTTTATTATTATGCCAGGAATTTGCTAAGAAAAATGGTTCTGAAATATTCGTTAAAAGCATAGAAGGCAAAGGAAGCACATTTCGTTTTCGGGTCAAGAAAGTGGCTATTTAAAATTCCATGTCGGCGCTCGTTTCTCAACGAGTGACACCCATGTTGGCGCTCGTTTCCCAACGCGTGACATTGGATAGTTTCTTCAAAAAAAATGTTCCACCCCTCAAAAAAGTGGAACATTTTTTTATGTTGGCTTTTTGCGCAATATTTTTCTCTCCGATTTTAATTTAGTATTTCATTTTAATATCCAAATCACAAAAAAAATCATTAATTTTGTATCATCTTAAATTTGATGAACCATGATAGACTATAAGAATATTATAACAATTGAACCCGGTAAAAGAGGCGGAAAACCTTGCATACGCGGAATGAGAATAACTGTAAATGATATCCTAAACTGGCTGGCATCGGGCATGTCAATAAGTGAAATTCTTGAAGATTATGAAGAGTTGGAAATAAATGATATTTATGCGGCACTTAATTATGCTGCCGATAGAGAAAATAAAATTTATCAGGTTGCTGTATGAAATTATTATTTGACCAAAATATATCCTTTAAAATTTTAAAGGTTTTGCCTTCCCAATATCAAGATTCAAGTCATGTAAAACAAGAAGGATTAATCAATGCTCACGATAAACAAATTTGGGAATTCGCAAAATTACACGATTATACAATAGTTACTCAGGATTCCGACTTTAATGATTTAAACGTATTGTATGGATTTCCTCCAAAAATAATATGGGTTAGAACTGGAAATTTAAAAACATTGGCTCTATTGAATGTTCTGGTAAATTATTATGATGATTTGATCAAATTTATTAATGATGATGATTACGGTTGTTATGAGATTTTAAGAATAGAAAAAAATGATCATTCAACTGCCTGAATATAATTCTTGATTGCGCTTATCCCTCGTCGGCATTCAAATCCTTGATCGCGCTCGTCACCGCGTTAGGGCGCATCTCCGACGCGTTTGCAATACAAAAAAAATGTTCCTCCCATCAACAAGCTGGAACATTTTTCATTTCCCACAAAAATTAAAACCCCACCACTCCAAACTCTTTTTCTTATTTTTGCAAATTCATATTTTATAAACCTCAATTCAAAAACATGAAACTATTAGAAGGCAAAACAGCTTTGATAACCGGGGCTTCAAGAGGCATCGGAAGAACCATCGCTTTGAAATACGCTGAGCAGGGCGCCAACATTGCATTTTCAGATCTTATTTATGATGACAAAATGATACTGCTTGAAGTGGAATTAAAATCAATGGGTGTTAAAGCCAGGGGTTATGCCTCGGATGCAAGCTCTTTTGAATCGTCGGAAAAACTCGTTGCCGATGTGCTGGCGGAGTTCCAATCTATAGATATTCTGGTGAACAACGCAGGTATCACCAGGGACAACCTGCTGCTGAGAATGACCCCGCAGGACTGGGACCTTGTGATGAACGTAAATCTGAAGTCGGTGTTTAACCTCACCAAATGCGTGCAGAAAACCATGCTCAAACAAAGGAACGGAACCATCATCAATATGAGTTCAGTTGTAGGTATTGAAGGCAATGCAGGACAATCGAACTATTCAGCATCAAAAGCTGGCATCATTGGATTTACAAAGTCCATCGCACAGGAGCTGGGGTCACGCAATGTACGCTGCAATGCCATCGCCCCGGGCTTCATAGAAACTGAAATGACGGCAAAACTCCCCGAAGATATAAAGGCAAAATGGATTGACGATATTCCTTTGAAACGTATCGGCACCACCGAAGATGTTGCGAATGTTGCAGTGTTCCTTGCATCACATCTTTCAAGCTATGTAAACGGACAGGTGATCAATGTTTGCGGCGGCATGCAGACATAAGTGTGTCATTAGTCATTGGTCAATAGTCAATAATTATTACAGGATCATCAAATGAATTGAAGGGCCATTGACAAATGACTAATGACAATTGACTATTGACTATTGACAATTGACGTTATCTTGTTTTAAAATGAGCCCAAAATCAAAGGAAAATAAAAGGCAAAAAGCCCAATTACAGCCAAAGAAGCAGGTTCAAAAGGTTGTTTCAATTAGCAGCAACAAATGGATCTGGGTTGCTTTGGCAGTGGTGATCATTACAACTTTCATCATTTATTTCAGAGCCATAAAATTCAACATTCTTTACAGTTGGGATGATTCATTGTACATACGCGAAAACAGCCACATCAAAGACCTGAAGTGGGAAAACATCAAACTGTTTTTTACAAACTTTTACGTTGCCCACTACCAACCAATAACGATATTGTCGTATGCAATTGAAAATAAACTTGGAGGTGGAAAAGCTTTTCTTTTCCATTTCGACAACATCCTCCTGCATCTCTTCAACACTTGCCTGGTATATGTTCTGATCAGAAGAATTTCGCCAAAAAGTGCAGCAGTTGCATTGATCACAGCCGCTTTTTTTGCTGTTCACCCTTTGCATGTTGAATCCGTTGTCTGGATTGCCGAAAGGAAAGATGTTCTTTATTCTTTCTTTTTCCTGCTGGCATTGATCATGTACAGCAGTTATCTCAAAACTGAGAAAATAAAACACCTGATCTTTGCGGGCATCTTCTATGTATTATCCTGCCTGAGCAAATCGGCGGCTGTTATTCTTCCGCTTGTGATGCTGTTGATGGATTATTATGCCGGCAGGAAAATAAGCGTTAAAATGTTCCTCGAAAAAGTTCCGTTCTTTTTGATCTCACTGGTGTTTGGAATAGTTGCAATGCTTGCCACCAAAAAAGCATTGATCCCGGCACCCGACATGTCTATTGTTGAACATTTGTCAATAGTTTCGTTTTCGTTTTTCAGTTATTTATTCAAAGCTTTTATACCGGTCTGCCTCTCCCCTATTTATCCATATCCTGAGGACATAGGCAGCGGTCTGCCTATCATGTATTACCTATCATTCTTGTTTGTATTGGCGATTCTTGTCTTCGTTTGGTATTCGCGTAAATGGGGCAGGGATATTATTTTCGGGTTCGTATTTTTCATCATTACGATTATGCTGGTACTTCAATTTATTCCGACGGGTTTGGCAATTATGGCCGACCGTTATTCCTACATCCCTTATATCGGCATCTTTTTTATCATCGGAAAAGTTTATGAACGCTTAGCCTTAATGGTAAATGTTAAGCTCAATTATCAAAGATATCTATTGATTTTCTTCCTCTTTGGTTTTATTTCATACTCTGCACTGGCTTATGAGCGTGTCGGGATATGGGAAAATGAAGACACACTTTTTTCAGATGTGATAAGTCAATACCCGCATTGCAAACTTGCACTAGGAGGAAGAGCTATGTACTTTATGAATTATCATTCAAACTATGCACATGACAAAATTACCAAAGAAGAAGGCTATAAAAAAGCAATTGCAGATTTTGAAAATTCTTTAAAATACACCACTGACATCAAGGAGAAGGCGTTGGTTTATTATGATATTGGTGTTGCAAAAAATTCACTCGGCGACACTGCCGCTGCAAAGCTGGAATATGACAAATCACTTGAAGTAGATCCTTCCTACCGCGATTCCTATTTGAACAGGGGCATCTGCTACATGAATTATTATGCCAAGATAGTTTATGCAAGGGATAATGAAAAACAAATGGCAGCAATAAACAATTCAATAAAAGACTTTGATAAGGCCATAATCCTCGACAACAATTTCCTGGATGCCTACGTCAACAGGGGCAATGCGAAGATCATGCTCAAAAACGATACAGGTGCGATCAAAGATTTTGATAAAGCAATTGCATTAAATCAAAAAGATAAAAACGCTCTGGTCTATATCAACAGAGGCATTGCAAAAAATGACCTTAAAGAATACGAGTCAGCAATAAAAGATTTCGATCTTGCTATCGCGATCAATGCAAATTATCCTGATGCGTACACCAACAGAGGTTGCGCGAAGTTTTATTTAAAGGATTATCAGGGTGCACTCAAAGATTACAACAAAGTGATTGAGCTGACACCGCAGGATGCAAATGCTGTTAAAAACAGGGATGTGGTGAATGCAATATTGGGGATTGCAAAAAAATAAATTACTGAAATTGATCAGACAAAAAACCAATAAACGGAAATAGTTGAAAAAATGAGCTCGAAAAATAAAAACAAACAAAAGCAGAAAGCCCCGCTTCCTTCAAAAAAGCCTTCTGCAAATGTTGCAAAAAAAAGAGATATAAATTGGATTTGGGTTGCCTTTGCAATGATTGTCGTTGCTACATTCATCATTTATTTCAGAGCTATCAATTTTCATATTCTTTATGGTTGGGATGACCAGCTTTATATCCGCAATGATACCCACATAAAAGCTTTGAGCTGGGAAAACATCAAATTTATTTTCACCAACATTTATGCTTCAAACTATCACCCGCTGACGCTTCTTTTCTATGCACTGGATTACAAAATGGGAAGTGGCGAAACTTCAATTTTTCTGCATCTCAACAATGTGATCATACATCTGATCAACACTTACCTTGTTTTTGTAATTATCAAAAGAATATCACCCAAAAATCAGTTTGTAGCTTTGATAACGGCTGCCTTATTTGCAGTCCATCCCATGCATGTAGAGTCTGTGGCGTGGGTTTCAGAAAGGAAGGATGTGTTGTATGCATTTTTCTTTTTGCTTTCGCTCATTAAATACAGCGATTATCTGAAATCAGAAAAGATAAAACATTTGGTTTTTGCTGCCATCTTCTTTTTATTGTCATGCCTGAGCAAGTCTGCGGCGGTAGTGCTCCCGCTGGCTATGCTGCTATTTGATTATTATACCAACAGGAAATACAGCTGGAAAATGCTGATTGAAAAGATTCCATTCTTCACCATCGCGCTGATATTCGGTGTGGGTGCAATTTATTCTCAAAAGACCACCGGTGCTATACAAAACATGGCTCCCACCCTGACTTTCATTGAACATATTTCAGTAATATCATGGGCGTTTTTAGGATACCTGTACAGAGCATTTATTCCAATTAACCAATCCGCCATCTATCCTTATCCAATGGAAATAGGCAGCACATTGCCCATCATGTATTACATCTCAATTTTGATTGTAGCGTTGTTGTTGGCTTTTGTATGGTATTCACGCAAATGGGGAAAAGAAATCGTTTTCGGATTCTTGTTTTTCATTGCAACCATCATCCTTGTTCTTCAATTCATTCCTGTGGGAGCTGCAATCATGGCTGACCGCTACACTTACATTCCATACATTGGTATCTTTTTTATTGTAGCCAAGATCTTTGAACGTTTATCTTCATTGGAAAGTTCAAAGATCAATTACAAACAATATTCACTGGTTGTGCTTGCTCTTGGCTTTTTAGCCTTTGCTGTCATTGCGTTTGAGCGGGTTAAAGTATGGGAAACGGAAGAAACGCTTTTTACGGATGTTATTGCAAAATATCCCAAATGCAGCATTGCTCATCTCAACAGGGGTAATTATTATAAGGACTATTTTGCAAAAGTAGTTTATGCCAATGATACTACTAAAAAGAATGCCTACCTGAGAAAGTCAATCATAGATTTTGAAAATTCCCTGAAATGCATTTTAATGAAAGCTGAAAGGGCCAAAGGTTACTGCAATCTTGGTGACACAAAAATGCAATTGGGTGATTGGACTGGTGCAAAAAGCGAATTCGATGATGGAATTTATACCGATTCGGTTGTTGCAGGCACAGAAGCATATTTTCTTAGAGCTTTTGCCAATCAGCAATTAAAAAATTATCTTGCTGCTTTTTCAGATTATAACAAAGCCATCATCTCAAACCCAAATAACACAGGGGACAAAAACACCCAATCCTACACGAATTGTGGTGTTATCAACAATATTCTTAACGACTATAGCAGTGCAATTAAAAATTTCGACAAGGCGCTTCTTCTGAATCCAAATTATGGCGATGCTTATTCATACAGGGCCTTTTCCAAATTTCAGTTAGGTAATTTCAAAGATGCCATTGTGGATTACGACAAAGCGATAGCATTAACTGCAAATGAAAAGAACGCCGAAAATTACACAAACAAAGGCATTGCTGAAAACAATTTGAAAGATTACACCACAGCAGTTACAGATTTCGACAAGGCTTTAGCAATTGATGTAAATTACGCCAACGCTTATACCAACAGGGGCTGTTCAAAATTTTATTTGAAGGACTATCAGGGCGCTCTCGATGATTACAAAAAGGTCAATCAACTCAACCCAGGTGATGTCAATGCAATAAAAAATATTGAGATAACTAGTAAGCTTTTGGGTAATAAACCCCCAAGTCCACTTTATGTTACTTATTAAAACAAATCAGACCAAACTCTAAAAATGGCGAAACAAAAAGTCCAGAATAAAAAGCCTCTAAAGAACAAACCACAGCAAAAGCCACCTGTGAAAAAAGCTGAGAAGAGCGGCAATCAGCAATGGTTGTGGATTGCATTGGCGATTGTCTTCATTGCGACGATTGTCATTTATTTTAAAGCAACCGGCTATGGGTATGCATGGGATGACGACCCGTATATTATTCACAACACATGGATAAAGGCGTTGCATTGGGAGAATATCAAGCAGTTTTTCACAGGTTTCTTTATTGGAAATTATCAGCCGGTAACAATTCTGACTTATGCTATCGAACAGCACATTGCCAAAGATTCGTGGTTTCTGTTGCATCTTACCAACATCATTGTTCACCTGCTGAATGTGTATCTGGTTTTTGTTTTAATCAGGAAAATCTCACCAAAAAATGTTGCAGTAGCATTGATTACGGCCGCTTTTTTTGCTATTCACCCCATGCATGTAGAGTCTGTGGCATGGGTATCGGGCACCAAAGATGTCCTGTACACTTTCTTCTTCCTACTTTCATTGATCATGTATTTCAGCTATCGCAGTTCAGATGATCTCAAAAAATTAATCTATTCAGGAATCTTCTTCATCCTGTCCTGCATGAGCAAATCGGCAGCGGTTATACTTCCTCTGGTCATGCTGGCTCTCGATTATTACAGCAGCAGAAAGTTAAGCCTGAAAATGTTTCTTGAAAAAGTCCCTTTCTTTGCAATTTCTCTTGTTTTCGGGATCATCGCCATGATCTCACAAAAAGCTGTAATAGGAACCAATGCTCCTGATGTGTCATTCATTGACCGCATTTCCATAGTTTCTTTTTCATTCATCAGCTATTTGTTCAAGACAATTGTCCCTATTGATCAGTCGGCACTATATCCGTTTCCTGATGACACCGGAAGCGCACTTCCGCTGATCTATTATCTCTCGGTTTTGTTTGTTGTATTTATCCTGGTTGCTGTCTGGTTTTCGCGCAAATGGGGCAAGGATGTGATCTTCGGTTTTGCTTTCTTTGTTATCACCATCATTCTTGTTCTGCAGTTTGTCCCTGTCGGCTCTGCAACCATGGCTGACCGTTACACATATATTCCTTACATCGGTTTGTTTTTTATTATCGGGAAACTATTTGAATATCTGTCCGCTGAGACTAAATCCAATTTTAAAACACACAGAAACCTTATGGCTGTTATGATGATTGCAGGTTTTTTCGCATTTTCAACAGTCAGTTTTGCACGGGTAAAAGTTTGGCAAAATGACGACACTCTTTTTTCGGATGTGATCAATCAATATCCTGATTGCGGTCTTGCTTACTTTAACCGCGGCGCCTTCAACCTTAATTACATGGCTCAAAAACTTTATGCCAACGACAATGAAAAAAAGCTGATGTATGTTAAACGCTCGCTGAAAGACTTTGACGAGACCCTTGACATTGATTCTAATTATGTGGATGCTTATATAAATAGAGGCAGCGCCCGCATTATGACCAAAGATTTTGCAGGAGCAATTAAAGATTTCAGTAAAACCATTGAGTTAAATAAAAAAGAAGAGAACGCAGTGGCCTATATAAACAGAGGCATCGCAAGGAATGAACTCAAAGATTATAAAAACGCGATCAGTGATTTTGATATGGCAATTTCAATCAAAGCAGACTACGCTGATGCATACACCAACAGGGGTTGCTCGAAATTTTATCTGAATGATTTTAAAGGGGCGCTGGATGATTACAACAAAGTAATTGAATTAACGCCACAGGACCCAAATGCTATCAGAAACAGGGATGTTGTCAAGAGAATATTGGGAATTACGAAATAAGAAAAAAGTTTAAAATAAATTCAACAAAAACATTATTTCATCGAAGTACCAAAAAAGGTACGAACATACGAACTACGAACCTGATAGCGCTTCGTAATTCGTAAATTCGTAAACAATTCGTACTTCGATGAAATAATTTTGAAAGTTTTATTAAGAAAGAAAAAACATTAAGCCAACCAATCAAATAATGAGTCAAAAAGCCAACGCAAAAAAAACACCAAAACCCCAACTGAAAAAACCTGTTCCAAAAGTCAGAAAGAAAACTGAGATCAATTGGGTGTGGATTGCTCTGGGAGTCGTGCTACTCACAACCTTCATCATTTATTTCAGGGCTATCAGATTCGACATGCTTTTCTATTGGGATGACAATGGATATATCACCGACAACAAGAACATCACCGTTCTGAACCTTGCAAGCATTAAGTTGTTTTTTTCAGGTTTCTGCCTTGGCAACTATCATCCGCTGACAATGCTGTCGTGGGCCATTGATTACAAACTTGGTTCAGGTGGCGCATGGATTTTCCATTTCAATAATATCCTGCTGCATTTATTCAACACCTATTTGGTTTTTTTATTGATCCGCAAAATATCGCCCGACAATATCGTCGTTGCTCTCATCACCGCAGCCCTGTTTGCTGTCCATCCCATGCACGTCGAATCTGTAGCATGGCTTTCAGAACGCAAGGATGTATTGTATTCTTTTTTCTTTCTGCTTTCGCTGATCAAATATATGAGTTACCTGAAAACAGAACAAACGAAGCAATTGATCTACTCCGGCATTTTCTTTCTCCTGTCATGTCTCAGCAAATCTGCTGCTGTGGTGCTGCCACTGGTAATTCTGCTTTTGGATTATTATTATGGCAGGAAGATCAGCCTGAAAATGTTCATTGAAAAAGTTCTGTTCTTTGCAATTTCACTCATCTTTGGTATCGTGGCAGTCTTTTCACAGAAAAGCACCGGCGTTATGCAGGATTGGGCGCCATCCATGAACTTTGTTGAACACTTCTCGGTGGTAGCATTTTCTTTTATCACTTATCTTTTTCGCGTCTTCATCCCCATCAGCCAATCGGCAATCTACCCCTACCCTGCTGAAATTGGCAGTACACTTCCTATCATGTACTATCTTTCTTTTCCTATCATTGTTTTACTGCTGTTGTTTGTGTGGTATTCGCGCAAATGGGGAAAGGACGTGGTTTTCGGTTTCCTCTTTTTTATTGTTACCATCATCCTTGTTTTGCAATTGATCCCTGTGGGAGCTGCAACAATGGCCGACCGCTACACCTACATGCCTTACGTTGGAATATTTTTCATCATTGCAAAAATCTATGAAGGCATCGCAGCAAAAACAAGCGAAAAGATGAATTATCAAAAAATAGCACTGGCAGTGGTTGTCTTTGGCTTTTTCACCTTTGCAACCATCACCTTTGGTCGTGTGGGAGTCTGGAAAAACGATGGTACTCTTTTTTCGGATGTTATTGAAAAATATCCATTTTGCAGCATGGCTTACCTGAACAGGGGCAATTTCTATAAAAATTATTATGCGAAAAAAATCTATGCCGATGATGATGCCAAAAGCAAATCCTATTACAGCATGGCCATCAAAGATTTTGAAAGTTCACTCAAATGCGAGTTGATCGCCAAAAATAACTGGAGGGCTTATTTCAATCTTGGTCTTACCAAAGGCGATCTGGGCGACACTGCAGGAGCTGTAAAAGAATATGACAAAACACTGGAGCTTGCTCCTGACAATAAGTATGCATTGCTTTACCGTGGCGTTTACCTGCTGGATTATTATGCAAAACGGGTTTACGCCGGCGACAGCACAATGAAAAACAAATATGCCCGGCTTTCAATTAAAGATTTTGAAAATTCTTTAAAACTTTCATCAGCCGTTACCGACAAGGTTCAACTTTACAGCAATATTGGTATAGCCCGCATTGAATTGAATGATTATGCAGGTGCAATCAACGCTTATGATAGCCTGCTTCTCGTGGATTCGGAAAACATTGAAGCCTACAGAAAAAGAAGCGATGCAAAATATCAGTTAAAAAACTACCAGGGAGCGCTCGACGATTGCAACAAAATAATTGCCATCAACCCCACCGATGCTAGAGCAATCAAAAACAGGGATTATGTAAAGGGGGTAATTGAGAATTTGAAAATGAAATAAATTCCATGTCTCAAAACTATGATAGCGCGCGTTTCAAACACGTGCTTCAATAAAAATGATTTGAAAATATTTCTCATGCACTCGTCGGGAAACAGAGCGATAACTTAATGACGAGTTCGATCAGAGGATTCTACGAGGACTATAGTTCTTTTATGTCTTTGGACTTACATGTACAATTTTCAGGCTTGCTGACTATTTTTTTAAAACTTAAAAACGAATTATAGGGAGCATCATACACAAACATATTTACCAGAGAGGATGGAACTGATCCTCCGGGATCAGTATATATTTGATAAACTATTTGAACCAGGCCGCCTTTTAAGGGAGTAAAGGTTGCGGTTATTTTGGAGGATTCAACTCTTACGATTCCTTCTTTTTCGGGAAGATAATTTTTATCGCTTGTGATCTTAACGGTGATCACTTTCGTTGACGTATCCTGGGTTTGTACAACGTGTGAAATGATATCCCTGTCGCTCACAGGCCATGGCGCTGTAAAAACACAATAGGTGTAATAATTATACGTGCTGATTTTTTTCAACAATTTTGCCTGTGTGCAATTATACGACCAGGAGGTTTGTCCGGGCACATCATTAAATACCTTTGAAATTCCTGCAAGGGTTGATTTTATAGTCAGATCAACTTTAATTTCTTTGTAATCCGAACCGGCCACATCCCGCGTGTAAACTTTAATATCATTGCTGTCTTTTTGCAAAACCCAATCGCTGGCAGTAATTAAAACTGGAAATGCAATAATGATCCATAACGCCCGGGTGCCATGAATAGGACGTTGTAAACGGAATAAAGATTTTTTTAGCGCTGTAGAAATCTTATAAAAACTATGATGTTTGCTAAACTGGTTTTGCCACATGATTGTATTGATAAAATATCTGCATGCAAAGTTAGCATAAAGTCTATAACAAAATCATCAAAAACATTATTTCACAGAATGCGAACAAAAACACGAATCCGGAAACTTCGCGCACATTTCAGGTTAAAGATGGAAATCCGGGAATAAATTCCCGGAGTGACTATCCTCCCGAATGTCCTACACTTGGTTTGACGGCAATGCGAATTCATAAAATTTTCGGATTTGTTTAAAAAATTTTTCAAACGCATTCGCTGGGAGAAAGAGTTCGAACTTTTTGATGAAGTGATCAGGGATAAAATCAAGGATTGTTTTAAAAAATCTTTGCATAATTTCACTTTTAGTGAATATTTTTTTACTCTTTTTTTATTTTTCTTCACTTTTTATTATTTTATTTTTACATCTTTTTATTTT
>CAISZK010000059.1 GCA_903889915.1 uncultured Bacteroidota bacterium | reverse complement strand
ACCCCGCGCATAAGGGATTTTCACCCTCTGGAAATAAACACACACACAACTTTTAACCGTTAGAAAATAAATTTGTATTTTTGCCTTTTTTCTACTGCTTGCGGTTGTGTGTGTACTGCTCATGCAGGGCACACACGAAAAAATTGCAGTAATTGAAAAAAAAACTGCAATTTCTACCTCGTTATGGCCAATTGTAAATGCAGATACGACAATAACTAAATCTAATAATATGAAACTAAAAAAAGCCAGAGTTCAAAATTACCGTAGCATAATTGACAGTGGTGAATTTGAAATTGAGAAATTGAAAACAATTATGGTTGGTCCAAATGAAGCTGGCAAGACTGTAATTCTAAAAGCCTTACAACAACTGAATAAGCCGGACGAAGTGCCAGGCTTTGAGGCGCTAAGAGACTATCCTCGTGCATTATTTAATGACATTGATACAGGCAAGGTAAATCCGAAGGACGTTACCGTGGTAACAGGTTACTTTGAGTTAGAACAAGCTGATAAAGATTTGATACCAGAAGAATTTAGAAATTGTACTTATAAATTTTTCAAGAACATTGACAATTCAACATATCACAACCTTATCGATGCGCCACCAAAGATTCACTATAAAGACATAAAAGGTGATTTAGCTCGTCTATTTGCACATTTGGACAGGCAGTATTCTGTAGAAAACCCCGAGGAAGAAACAAAAAAACCGAGTATCCTTTTAATGGCGATTACCATCCAATTGCATGATAATTCAGCAGTTTCAGGAGATATTGCTACCAAACTGAAAGCTTTCCTTGAAAAGAATTTTTCGCTAATAGACGAAGAAAACGAGAAGGAAGAAGCTAGGTATGAGAAGCTTCAAGAGCAGATTGAGTTTAATAAAAAATACGATGAAGTCCTCTCTATACTTTCACGGCAAAAACCAGTTTTTATTTTATTTAATAACTACTTCAAAGTGAAGCCTTCCGTTCACTTAGAACATTTAGCAATTCGCACGGAAAAGAACTTGCTTGAGGATGAATTTTATGACTATGGAAACCTTTGCCTATTAAAACTATTAGGATTTTCTGCACGAGAACTTTCAAACTTGGGGAAAACTCAAAGTCCTGATATTAGCAATCCTGCAGCATTGAAGGAATATAAAGACAAACTCGATACGAGAAGTTATAAGCTGAACGCTGCCAGTGTAAGACTGTCAAATGAAATCAGAAAAGTTTGGATGCCTAATCCAGACAGGCCAGAAGCAGATAAGCTTAAAGTGACTGCTGATGGTCAATATTTAAAAGTTGTAGTTGAAGATGATATTGGCGTAGACATTGAACTAGATCAACGTTCCGAAGGGTTTCAATGGCTTGTTTCCTTTTTCGTTGTATTCTTCGCAGAAGCAATGGATAAGCACAAAAATTCGATATTGCTACTTGATGAGCCGGGCTTGAGCTTGCATGGCTTAAAACAACGAGATTTTAGGGAAACGATTTCAAGATTAGCAGAGCAGAATCAAACAATTTATACTACTCACTCACCATTTCTTGTTGGACCTGATGAACTCGATATAGTTAAAGTTGTAGAGATGAAAAATCGCAAAGAAGGAACCAAGGTTCATACGACTATTTCTTCAAGTGACCCTGCAGGTCTACTTCCACTTCAAGAATCATTAGGCTATGACTTAGCTCAAAGTCTCTTTTCTCAACAGCGAAATTTAATTTTGGAAGGACTTACTGATTATTGGTATTTAGATGCAACTTCACAACTATTAAAAGATTCTGGTGCTGATGCCCTTAATGATAAAATTGCTTTGGTTTTTGCTAATTCAGCAGGAAAAGTAGTTTACTATGCAACAATATTATTTGCTCATAATTTAAAAGTTGCCGCGCTTTTGGACTCAGATGCTGCGGGTAACCAAGCTGCTAACCAAGAAAACTTAGTTTATACTCTTGGGAACAAGAATATTCTAAGAACAAAAGACTATGTTGCCAATGTTCCTAAGGCAGAAATCGAAGACTTATTACGCCATACTCTTATATCAATTGTTAAGGCTGAGTATGGTGTTGACACAGCAAGTATAGCCGCAAGTCAACCAAATAGACCCATAATTGATATTTTCACAAAAGAAGTACCTAGTTTTTCAAAGTACAAGTTGGCTAAGGCATTTATCCATTGGACAAAAACTCACGAAGCAAAAGACTTGACAACAGATGAATTAACACATTGGAAAAACTTAATTCAACAGATAAATAAGGCTTTGAAATGATAAAAAAAAAACAACTAGGCCATAACTACGGCTAACAACAAGTGGGGTTTGGTTTTTCATTGATACTTTTACGCTTTTACTCTCCACCTGCTTTTAGCCTTTTTCGTTATTCCTGTAAAGAAAATACGCCCTTCAAGTCGCTTAAAACCGACTTTCAAGCTGTGAAAAACAACTTCTCAGTTGGAGCGACCGACTTTCGGTCGTGAAAAATATGTTTAAACAGAACCTGACCAATAGCGTATCGTAATATTCCTAAATGTTTTAACTTTTAAATAGTTTTAGGATTTTTGTTTATCTTTGCCTTATGAAAACAATAGACATAGACCGTAAAAGCCTGACTTTACTAGGAGTGAAATTTCCCGACATTAAAACTTTGGAAAGTACCGCAAATGCTATTGGCACAAATATGTTTGAGGGTTTTGAACCAACAAAAGAATTAATACAATTGTATGTAGATTGGAAAACAGGTATTGTTTCCGAAACAGATTTTTTGGCTAAGTTATATACCATTTATGGAAAATAATTATCAGTACATTGACCCCGATTACAAATACACTAATAAAAATTGATAGCTTTAGAAAAAGACATAAAATTGAATCTCAATCCGCCTGACATTAAGAGCGTTTATGAACGATACATGCATGGTACTATCAATAGTGATGTAGAAACATTGACCGGATTGATTTTAGAACAGATTGAAAAAAATAAGAACGAGGCATAACAGCACCTGCCGGCAAGCAGGGGTTTATTGCTCCGTAAGGACAATAAAGTAGTAAATTTAAAGTTGAGTCCACTCCGATAAGTCCTTTTATTACTTTTCGGAGTAAACTCAAAATTTCATTTTAAGAAAATACTATTTCAAAATTTCTTTCGTTATAAGCTTCATAAATAAACCACCCATTATGACCAAAAAAACCTTATTCCTTTTCGCAATCCTATTAATAACAATAGGCGCAAGGGGACAAAATCAAACTGAAACATCAATAGACTCATTGTATGCGCAGGATATCAGGGCAACAAGACTCATCTATCCTGACCTGTATGTGAAAGGCATGGGGCAACTTTCGAATATTCTTGCAGCCAATCCGGGTGCAAAGGAAAAATCATTTCCAATAAAATATCCTCAGCAGGCAATGGAGAAAAACACTCAAGGCATAGTGTATGCAAGGTTTTTGATTGACACGCTGGGAGTGGTGAGTGGCATTAAAATACTAAAAGGTCCGGGCGACGGTTGCACGGACGAAGTGTTGAGCGTGCTCAGGCAGGGTGCAAAAGAAAAATGGGAACCGACCATTTTGGATGGCAAAAAGGTGACGGCTTACCAGAAGATCTATGTGAAGTTTGTGTTGGATTGAAAGTGATTAAAATCATGAAGAAGCTAATTTTGTTTATGGTTTTGTTTTCCCCCCTTGTTTTAATTGCACAACAGGACTCAGCCCGTCATGATACGCTTATTTTAGATAAGTTTTTTCAACTTGTGGGAAAGGGCATAAAAAATACTTTTAAAAATAATCATAAAGATACTCTCAGACACAAACAAAGGCAAAAATTAAAATTAGATTTTTCTTATGAATTAGGAACACAATACCAGGCTTTACTTCGCAATCATCATTTTCCTTTGGATACTTTTGCTTTGCCGCGTGAAATAAACGTTGGTGTAACGAATATTGTTGGCGGAGGCGAAGTTGGTAAAATGTATAAGCCATCATTTGGATTTCACTCAACCATATCATGTGATTATAAATTTAGGCGAAATTTCAGAATTCAATCTGGTTTGCAATTTTATTTCAGAAAAGAAACATTTATTGAAGATAATGATACCAATGAAAGGCATATTGTAAATAATTTTAATTCCAATCATCAATATCCTTTGGATACTTTTAAATCATTTCAAAATTCCTTTACACAGATTATTATTCCTGCATATTTTGGCTATTCCATTAAAAGATTCAGTGGTTTTATTGGATTTAATTTTTCGGTTTATTCATTTACAAGAACAAAATTGACAACATTACATGACCTGGAATTTATTGATCCAAATTCAAGTGGTATTCTTAATTATACTATTTACACCACAATAAAATTCGAATATTTAGTTCTAAATAAAAAATTAAAAGCCTCCACCTATCTTGCCATGAATGCCAGAAATCAGGGATATTTTGATTTTGATCTTGGAGTAAAAATAAATTTGAAATCATTGAAATAAATTAAACAGCACATTGCAAAAAACAATAGTAATCAGGTTCAATATGGATATTGATAGAATAGTATTAAGGCGACGACAGAATCATAAAAGTTTATTTTGCTTTACATCGCTTCTGATCCTGTTTTTACTTCCGTTATTTTCATTTTCTCAAGTTATAGATGAACCCCAAAAGGTATTATTTACTAAATTTGAAACAAGGATAATTAAAGGAGAAAAATACAGTGTATATCCGGAACAATGGGAGCCAGGTGGTGAGCCGCTTAATATATTATATGATAGCCTGCCAGACGGAAATTATGTTATTTGTGGTTATGACACTAATAAGTTTTATTTTCTTTTTAAAATAAAAAACTTTAAACCTATAACCTCTCGATTTTTTAATGAAGATGGCACTTCACAGGTTTGGAATGATTCAACTAACTTTCGCTATCAACTTGATGAAAAAAATAAATTGTATGAAGAAGATTCATTATCAAAAACGAATGAGTTTTACATTATTAATACTTATGATTCATTAGGAAACAAAATAATTAGTAATGGTAATGGTAAATTTTTTGATCATTATAAAAATGGGAGAAAAGCAAGCAAGGGGAAATACAAAAATGGGCTTCTTGATGGAAAGTATTGTTTCTGGTATGAAAATGGGAAACTGGGTGAAAAAAGTGTTTATAAAAATGGAGAAAAGATCAGACCTGAAAAACTATGGGATAATGATGGAAAAAGGTTAAGAGAAAAAAAGAAAACAGAAGATGATGGCAGAGGAATAATTATCAAAGGAATTAAATTTGATAAATCACTTAGCCATCTCGACACAACATCATACAAATCTCTTTCAGAGTTAATAGAATTTTTTAAAAAGGACGAGAACAAAAAAGATGTCATTGAATTTTCTTTTCATACAGCTTATAATACTGATAAGGAAACTCCGGGTTGGATAATTGGTGTCATAAATTTTTTTATTAATAACGGAATTGACGCAAACAGGATAATTCCATATTCTTATTCTAATGCAAAACCTTTAATAGCTAAAGAAAAACTTGATAAAATTAAAAACTTAAAGAGGAAAAATAAACTGATTCGCAGGAACCAAAGGATTGAATATAAAATTTTGAAAAAGTAGTCATGATAAAATATAATCAAGTTAGCTAATAGAATTATTGGATTTTACTCCTAAATACTTTTTAAAAAATTAGCTTTGCTAAAATTTATCATAATCAATACAGCCGTTAGCAAATTATTATGAAATATCTTTTATCAATAATTTTCATGTTGACATTATTGACTTCCCAGGCACAGAAGATCAATTTGAGTGATTCAATAATTACCTGCAATGGCGTTGCAGGATTAAAACTCGGCATGACTTTCAAGGATATTTTAAAACAAAATCCGGACTTTAATTTTACTACGAAGGGGGTTGGATACGGTATTGACGGGAATGGCACAGGCTATACGGTTTCGCATCAAAAAGACACTTTGTTTTTCCTTTATGACAAGAAAGGCACACTTGATTCTTTGGGAGGAATAGTGATCCTTTCTCAGAAGTTTGAGACGAAAAAAGGTATTAAGATCGGGACAACTGTGAGTGTGATCAGCACAAAATATGACTCATTGTCAATAGGGCATAGTTTTGATTATTCAGCTTACGAATATATAGGCCCAAAAGACCTTGAATGTGGCGAAGTAAATAATGACCGAAATGCATCTTTTGCAATTTTTGAATTCATTGGTCAGAATGTAGGCATATTCAAAGAGCCATTGGATAGCTATACTTCAAAAATTAAAAACCGGAATGCGAAAGTTGATTTCATTTCCATTTATTTTTTTCACTAAAAAAGTTCAAAATAAAGTATCAATTGCAGGCAGTTTTAACCCCGTGGGATAGCTTTTTAGTTTTTGCAAATCATTTTTATTAAGTAATATCCAACGGGGTTAACTGCCTGAAAAAAGAAAGAAAAAGCATTTGGCTTTAGCCTCATAATAACAAACCATGATGCTAAAGCAATAAGGAACTAAACTTTATTATCAGTTGCTTGAAAGCAACTGCAATTGATGCTCTGAACTTAATTTTGGGAAATTATTTTGAAAGTTACATTAAAACAATAATTGTTTGAATGTTGGAACAACAATAAATAAAGCACCAATGAAGAAATATTTTTTCATACTCACAATTTTTTATGTGGCTGCGCTTTCCTGCAATACGCCGCAAGGCAAGACCGTTCAATTAAGAAACACTACAGATACTACTGAAAGAAAACAAAAAATATTCCTCGACAGGATCAAAGATCCAGATGAATTTCTCGGATATTTTAAAACTGTAAAAGTTTCGGATCTGGAAATCGAATCCAATTTCGAAATCAAAGGAAACTATGCAGGCGTTGAAATTGACAGGAAATATTTTAAGATCTACTCTGATTTCTATTTAAAAAATCAGGACTACATTGGGGACACTTTACACAGTAACACTTTATTTGCTTACTATAAATTCAATATCACTTCTGAAAGAATAGGGTTAATTATCCGGCGCGAAGGTATGTATGTTGCTTCAAAAATTGACCTCATTGTCTTCAATAAAAAAGATACTCTTCCTGAAAGCTATTTTCAGTTGGCCGATGATGTTGGCGATGCAGGCTGGTACATGGATCAGAAAAGCTGGCTGAAGGATCTTGATAAAACACCCGTGGTTATCAGCTTTACACATGAGTTTATTCCAATTGACATGCCCGGCCCTAAAGATATGAGAGGGATATTGCACGACACTGTCCTTGTCTATAAATGGGCGAATAACAAATTTGAAAAAGACTATGCAGAGACAACAGCAGACTCGGCAGTATTTGTTTTGAAAATAGGGAGAACACAAAAAATATCAAGGCTGTCGAAAGACACGATTTTTTATGGTTCAAAAAGCAAAAGACAAAATTATGTTAACTTTGATGCGTATAAGAAAAAGGTATGGTGGGAGTGAGGGTTTGAAGGGTTTGAAAAGATTGAAGAGTTTGAAATGTTTGAGGAAAACTTTCAAAATATCCTGCCCTTATTATTTCATCGAATTACGAATTCTTTACGAATATACGAATTACGAAAGCGTTGGTGGCATTGGAATTCGATGCTTTTACCGTAATTAAACAAATTCCCCGAAGCATAGGGATTGTTGATTTTTTTTTTACTTTTTATTAATAGTATAACCGGTAATAATGCAAAAAAATGGGTAGAAAACGCTGTATATTGGTCACTGTTTTGATCATCTTTCTAAGTTTGTTTTTTGATCTTGCCAAAGCTCAGAACAAAATTCTTATGAAAAGTGTGGAGTACGATGTTCCTGTGTTCAATGAAAACGCTTATGATTTCCGCTATGGAACAGCCAACAATGATTGGTGGGACGGGAATATTGAAACATCCAAACGTTCGGCATTTCAAAAAGCCATCATTGAAAAAGCGTCAACCGGCGCGATCAATGTTTATGGTGATGATGGAAAATTATTGTCAGCAAAAGATGTAGATCTGATATTATCGCATAAAGAAACATTGAGGTATCAGCAGACTTTGCCACCATTTCAGCAATACGACACGGTTATTTCGGGCAAACTGTTTTACGGCGACATTCAATATTTGCGCTTCAGAGAGCAATGGAGCTATGATGCAAAAACTTTTAAAATAACGAAACAGATCACAGGCTATGCGCCCGTGTGGGTTGAGTATGATCAGAACAACAAGAAAACAGGAAAAACAAAAGCATTGTTCTGGATACATTACAGTGATAGTGAAAAGAAAAATTACCAGCCACTGACTGATTTAATAAGTTACAACCTGCCCTTGTTTGCAGTAATTGATCAACCACAATTTATAAATTTATTTCACTGCAGCAACGACACTATGTTGCGCAAACAGTATGTAGATTCATTGACCCACTATGCTGAAAACAACAAAGTAAAAATCTACGATTGTAATGATATCGAAGGTTTCTTCAATGATGATCAGGACAGTATTTCTGCTTTAAAAAAAGAAGGAGCATTTTTCAAATTTAATGAGATTGACTCGATGACACTGACAAGAAATGAGCCTCCTTATGAAACTTACGATACAGTTATTTTGAAAAGCCTGGACAGGTATAAGATCATAGGATTAAAGTTTTTTGAAAAGTGGATGATTGATGGAAAAACCCTTGAAATAAAAAAAGAGATCCTTGGCTTTACAACACTCATTGACATCTTTGATTATGATGAAAAATTTACAGGGATGCAAAAATTATTTTATTTTTCGTTTGATAAACCAACAGAGAATTTTAAACTAAAATGAAAAGAATAATAACCATATTGCTTGTTGGTTTTTGCGCGACATCGTTTGCACAAAACAAAAAGATGATCAAAGCAGAAAGGCTTTTCAACCCTGATCTAAGATATCTTTACATTGGAGTTGATAATTCTATTTCATTAGCAAACAACAATGATACGAATGTTTTTTTAAGTATCACCGAAGGCAAATGCTGGAAAGGCAGAAGAGAAAATGGCAAAGATTATTACGATATATTCGTTTCATCGCGCACAAATAAAGATCCAATTAAGATACTTAGGAAAACACCTACAGATACAATATTGCTTGACACAGCCAACTTCGCTGTTCTAAGAGTTGCCGATCCCACTGCAATATTTGGGAACCTTGTGGATAGTATGGCTACAATGGATGCTTTGATGCTTCAGAATGAGATTAAAGTTTTCTTGCCTTGTTATTATAAATTGGGCTTCCGTATAATTGATTTTACTTTAACCGTCACAAGAGTTGATGGCTCATCTGAAAGCATTAAATCTTTAGGAAGCCTCTTGAATTATGAACAAATGCAATTAATAAAAAGTTTAAAGCCCGGAGATACGTTGTACATTGAAGATATTAAAGGTACATCACCGGATTCTTGTTCTCGATTATTAGCTACAATAAAAATTCGGGTAAAACTGCGATAACTATTAAATCACTCCTTGTGCGTTAGGATTTCAGAAAACTTTGTGGCCATTATTGCTTATTCCTCGTATATTTGCTGCGTAAAAAATCCTTCATTATGAAAAAATTTACCATACTTCTTATTTGCCTGTTTGCATTTATTAACTTACATGCACAGGTGACAACCAAAGACATTACTTCAAAAGTTACCGCTGTTACTGTTTATATGAACGGTGCAAGGATCACACACACTGCCGATGTTACTCTTGCCAAAGGTGAATACAACCTTGTGTTTACCGGCATTTCGCCCAACATCAATCAGAAAAGCATACAGGTTTCGGCAAACACTGATGTGAAGATAACCTCGGTTACTTATACAGTGGATTACCTCAAGCCCACAGTTGAAAGCGAAAGGGTGCAACAACTCAAAGACAGTCTGAAATTGCTTACCAAAAAGATCACAATACTGGATGACGCACTCAGCGCTTATGCAAGCGAAAAGCAACTTGTGTTGAAAAATAACGACATCAAAGGCACCACAGGATTGTCATCACTTGATCTTGAAAAAGCAGCCGATTTCTACAGGCTGAGACTAAACCAGATCAACACTGCAGTGGAAAAACTGAATGATGATGTTGCATTGCTTAATGAACAAAATGCCCGCGTCACCAAACAACTTGCCGCACTCAATGCAAAGTCAGGTCAGGCAGTTTACAGCCTCAGCGTGACAGCAAGTGTGAAGGCTCCCACCACCAGTACATTTGCTATTCATTACCTTGTTTACGGAGCAGGCTGGGCTGCTTTCTATGATATACGTGCGCTGGATGTGAACAGTCCCATTTCGCTTGACTATAAAGCCAAAGTTTACAACAACTGCGGCATTGACTGGAACTCGGTTAATCTTACACTTTCCACCGCCGACCCAACACAGACAGCCCAAAGACCAAGTCTTACAACATGGGATCTGAACTATGAGAATGATATCACCACCGGCAATTATGAAGGTTACCTCAATGAAAAAAACATGAATTACGAACAAAACGGCATTCGTGCAGACACCATCAAATCAGGAAAAGAAAGCAAGAAATGGGATACACAATACACAACCATACAGGTGTCGGAACTCAGCGTTGAATTCGACATCACCACAGCATACACCATTCCCTCGGACAATAAAGTTTATTTTGTGGACATAGAAACACAGGACCTGCCTGCAACCTACAAGTATATTGCCATTCCGAAAATGGATAAAGATGCTTTCCTGGTAGCGAAAGTTACAGGATGGGAAGACCTCAACCTTGTAGAAGGCAATGCAAATATTTTCTATGGAGGAACATTTGTAGGCCAATCATACATTGACACACGTTTTGCGCAGGACTCACTGGAGATCTCACTGGGACGCGACAAAAAAGTATCAGTCACCCGCACGAAGAAAAAAGATTTCAGCAGCAAGAATTTCATAGGAGGCAATTACAAGGAAACCCTTTCGTATGAAATCAACGTCAGGAACAACAACAAAACAGCGATTGATATTGAATTGCAGGACCAGGTGCCCGTTTCGCAGAATGGCGAGATCAAAGTGGATGTGGATGAAATCAGCGGCGCTACACAGGACCCGTTGAGTGGAAAGCTTACGTATAAGCTGAAACTTGCTCCTTCAGAATCAAAAAAGCTTACCATTACATTTTCGATCCAATATCCAAAAACCAAGCAGGGCCATGTGAAGATGGAGAAGACAAGGGCATTGGATTGCCCGAGCTTTTAGGAGAGAATTTTTATTATGCTACGATAAGTGAATGAAAATTGTGAGCATTGAAAACTATGTGTTTTACTATGTATCTACTGTGTCTATGTGGTAAAGGGAGAGAAAAATTACCACATAGAATCATAGGAACATAGGCTTCACATAGAAAAAGCTATTTACAGAGGAAGGTAATAAGGCTATGGTGACTGTGTGTATGAACATTTCTTCTTAGTGAACAAAAATAAAAAAACAAGGTTCTTTTTGAAAACGATTATCATGATTTATTGTTAAAAAACTTTCTGCATTTTCATACCAGTCTAATTGCGGTAATTAAAAA
Organism: uncultured Bacteroidota bacterium; assembly: GCA_903889915.1. Lineage (GTDB taxonomy): Bacteria > Bacteroidota > Bacteroidia > Bacteroidales > CG2-30-32-10 > CAISZK01. The sequence goes on along the minus strand of CAISZK010000059.1, from coordinate 5,110 downwards.
AACTAATATTGATATTCCATTTCTCATTGTAAATTTACCAGGCTATTAAATTGCATGTATCACAACAATGATTTGTATTCCCTTATTTTGGCAAACAAAAAAAGAGGCTTCCAAAAACCGGAAGCCTCTTTTTTAAGATGTTTAATTAAATCTTACTGCAATTTTAAGAATTTAGTAGTCGCAGATTCACTGCCAGAAACTAACTGAACAATGTAAGTTCCGGTTCTCAAAGAACTACAGTCGAAACTATACGTATGTTTTCCCTTAGCAAGGTTAGTGATATTGATAACCTTCACTATTTTACCACTGATGTCGAACACTGTCAATTCCGGATTGTTTGCTGTTGACAGGTTAAATGATAAGGTAGCATTATCAGAAACCGGGTTCGGATAAATTGATACTGTCAAAGGCTCTTTAGCAATGTTTGAACCGGATTGCTCATCAGGAATGCCAGTGTATTGAGTGCTTTCAAAAATACCTCTACCATGAGTAGCTGCATAAATGGTACCGTAGTTGGTCACTCCCGGATATGAGTACTGTTGTTGTCTGAGCATATAAACCGGAACATTTGCAAGTCCTGAATTTTCACTTGACCAAACAGGTGAAGAAGCAGTGATATCAGGTGTTGAATAAATCCCGTATTCAGTTCCTACCATTACTGTTCCTGAATGGAAGATTGGAATGAGAGATGCATAAACCGGCATTTTTGGCAAAGCAGATGTTCCTGAACCCTGTTTTGAAGTAAATGTAGGCAAGCTGTCGAGTGCATTTGAAGAATAATAAACGTAGGCAGTTTCACCATAGTTACCTAAAGTTACAACCACGTTATTGGCATTGGCCGGGTCAACAGCGATAGATGTAATTGCCCTTGAATTTGAAGCAATAGGAAGCACAGATTTTACAACAACACAACCCGGAGTGCTTATATCAGCATTCAGTGAGTCTTCAGCCATTCTGAGGTTTGAAAGCCTGTACAATTTTCCTGCAGATGATCCCACAAACAGATAATTTCCATCGTGTGATAATGCCAAACATTGGGTGTTTTCACCAGCTGAATTTGACAATGCAGCAATTTTAAACCACATTGGAGTTTTCTGGAATTGCAATGCCTGCTTGGTCATCCAAATGGCATTATTGAATCCCATGTAGAATTTAGACTGAATGATATCCTGCACTTTTGCAGTATCTTCAAAATTAAGTGTGACAGGGGTAGTGTAATAGAATTTAGCAGGAGAGTTAGCACTTTCCATGATTATTGATGAACCCGCATCATATTTAACTTCATAGGACACCAAGATATTTACTCCACTTGCAGGAGGTGTGGAAAAATTAATGGTATATGCTCCTGTATTATAATCAATGGTATTGATTTTTGTCAGGTCAACATTACCATAGAAATGACCTGCTGAATCATGAGCAGTTATACTTCCACAAACGATATGAATACTTTTAGGAACGATAGAAGCTGAAGGCTGTCCACCACGAGCTAATGCCGTAGTTCCACTTCCTGAAAAATGAGTAGAATCAGTAATTCCTTTACCCATCTTTTCATTTTCAATTTTAAGAGGTGTGAAAATTAAAGTATCACTTGAATACAGGTCATTATAACTTTCCCACATTAAATAAGGAGTTACAAATGCACATGGGAAAGCAGCATCACCAGGCAGAACAGTTGAAGAATATCCGCTTGTACCGATCATTTTAGGAGCGAAAAATGGGTTTGACCAATCAGCGGCAGGGAAGAAAGTAGCTCCCTGATCCGGTGAACGTCTTGTATCACCATAATAAGTTGTAGCAAAAAAGGCTTCAGGGTTGATAAATGAAAAAGCGGACCAGCCACCATCACCACCCATTACACTTTCAGCATGTTTTGGGAAAGCGCCTAAACGGGGAAGAAACAAAGTTCCATTATCCTGGCAACCTGTCATGATTGTTCCTGTTGATGAACAGGCAAGAGCATAAGATTGAATAGTATTATAATTAATGTTCATAGTCTCGAAAGTTTCGCCACAGTCAATTGTGCGTGAAATACCACCATCGCAACCTATGAAAAAGATGTTTGGATTAGCAGGATTAAAAACATAGATGTGTTGGTCTGCATGAACATACCAGGGACTTGATGGATCCAGATACCAAAGAGATTTCTGTGTCCAGGTCTGTCCATTCTGCCATTCCCACATATCAATACCACCAACAAAAATACGGTCAGGATTGGTAGGATGAACCACTATAGTGTTGTCATAGGTACCCTGGTTATTTGCTCCGAAAAGATTGAATAATGAGGAACCTCCGGGGCCAATAATTGACCAATCTACTCCTTTATTAACAGATCTGTAAACATTGAGGAATGCACCACCTGATCCGGCGACATTGGCATACATATAATTCGGGTCTGAAGGAGCAATTGCAATTTCAATCCTCCCCACTCCACCGTTGGGAAGATGACCTGCACCACCTGTTGATTCATTTACAAATGTGCCTTCATCACCATTAGGAGAAATCTGGCATTTACCACCAATTGCACAAGTCACTGTTCCATCAGTGGCAACATCAACATCAGTGCAGTTTAGTGTATTATTATTACTTCCTGATTTCACAGGCCATACCCAGGTAACACCACCATCACTCGTACTTCTGAGTCCGTTATTGGTTGCTGCATAAATCCTGAGAGGATTCACAGGGTCGCATGCAATTCTGTCAATGAATGCCCATGGTGAACCTAAACTGTTACCGGTAGCAGGAACGGTCGAAGTAAGGGATGTAAAAGTTACTCCATCTGTAGATTTAAAAATGCCTTTCCCTATAAAGGAAGTGCTTCCGTTGGCAGCGCCATCAGAAACTCCAAGACCTTCACCTGTTCCGACATAAATAGCTCCATCAGCGCCCTGAGCCAAACTTGCTATAGCAAGGTTGTCAGCAAAGTCATCCAACTTTACCCAGGATGAGCCTCCTGTGGTAGATTTCCATACACCACCACTAACACCACCTGCATACATGATGTTCGGATTGGTCTTATCAATAAGGATTGCCCTGGTTCTTCCACCGATATTATCCGGTCCAACTTCTGACCATGATATACCCAGGTTACTTACTCCTTTTGATTTTGTAAGTTTGTCAACATCTTCACGAGCTTTAAAAACCCATTTTGGGTCAATATCACCGGTGGTTTTGTTATTTCTCATCGAAGCCAGATAATTTATGGCACCATTTATACCATATCCTGACTGATGATCGGTCGTTTTACGCGGAGTATAATTACTCTTTTTAGAAATTCCATTGGCGACCAATACAACGAAACAGCCTGCGACTACTAATACTAATAAGCTTAAAAGTACATTTTTATTTTTCATAGTTTTATATTGTTAGTGACTATAATTTCTATCTGAAAAAACGGCACAATATACACCTTTTTCAAATACCATGACAAAAGTTTTTGTAAAAATTTAATAACATTAATCGGGCATAAAAGTAAAAAAAAAAAATCACATTCGGCCAACAATTAAGTAAACGGTCGGTTTGGTTAAGCGAACGGTAAATTTTGGGGCAATTTTAACAAATAATTTGCTTTTCGGCATGGTAAGATGATCTCACCAGCGGACCACATTCTGCAAAATGAAACCCTTTTTCAAGTGCAGAAACTTTAAATTGCTCAAATTCTTCGGGGGGAACATACCGTGAAACCGGTAAATGGTGCTTTGAGGGCTGGAGGTACTGTCCAATTGTAATGATACTGCATCCTGCCTGCAACATGTCATCCATGGTTGAATTAACTTCTTCGCCGGTCTCTCCCAGTCCTACCATAATTCCCGACTTGGTTGTTGTGCCGGTTGCAGAAATAAATTTCAACACTTCAAGACTTCTTTCATAGATAGCCTTTTTCCTCACTTCCTTTGTCAGCCTGCTAACAGTTTCCAGGTTGTGCGAAATGATATCAGGCCTGGCATTGATAATTTTCTGCAAACTTTTTTTATCGCCTTTGAAATCGGGGATAAGAGTTTCGATGGTTGTTTCGGGATTCAGGCTTTTAATAGTATCAACAGTCAATGCCCAGATTTCAGAACCACCATCTACGAGGTCGTCTCTGTCAACAGAAGTAATGACGCAGTGTTTTATTTTCATTTCCCTGATAACTTCAGCCACTCTTTGTGGTTCCTGAATATCAGGTGGCATTGGGCTCCCTGTCCTGACAGCGCAGAAGCCACAACTTCTGGTGCAGATGTCACCAAGTATCATGAAGGTGGCTGTTCTGTTTTGCCAACATTCACCTAAGTTCGGACAGTTACCACTTTCGCAGATCGTGTGAAGATTATACCTGCTCAGATATTCTTTAAGATATGCGTATTCACCGGCTTTTGGAAGATTGATCTTTAACCAGGCGGGTTTTTTTAAATGACTTTGAGAAGATTTATTTAGGGAATTCAATCTGACACCTTATTTATATACTCATTAATTCCTTCTTGTTCCAAGATGAAAACTCACGTACAATGAAACAAAATAATTGGTGTTCTTGTCATTTGCCATAATCGGAATTTTCTTCAGATAACCATCAACTGCAACACCGGCTTCGATGGCTTTTAGTGTTTCATCAAATACACCAAATTCAAAATTGACGCCGGTTTTAAGATATAAACCGGGGATCGGTTTTGTTTCCCAAAAGCCATGAAAGAACGGAGCTCTGCCATAAATGTTTTCAATAAAATACTTATTGGGATCATATTTTTCAATCACCAGATTGTACACATAAGGCGTATTTGTTTCCTGCAATATGTAAAGGTAAACAGGTTTCAGAAGACCCAGGGATAGTCCACCATAATAAAAATACCGAAGTTCAACACCTCCCCAATAAGGTTTGCTGTTGATGATCTTTTGCAATCCTATTCCTGCACGCAGGATATAAAATGAATTTTCCTTGCCGTAAATAAAGCTTTTCGTATTGTCATAATCATGGTTGATTGTTCTCACCTCTTTTGGGTTTTTCATATTGGTAAGCTCAATTTCAAACATCCTTTTTTTATACCCTGTAAGATGTCTTCCGTTTCTATACCCAAGTCCGAAGCCGCCTGTGTGTACCATGATAAAGCCACTTTTCTCTTTTCGTAATAATATTTTT
>CAISZK010000058.1 GCA_903889915.1 uncultured Bacteroidota bacterium | reverse complement strand
TTTTCTTTAAACACCGCTTCCACGCCTCCGCAATAAGCAATCAGCTTTTTAGCATTGACATCGCCAACACCCGGTATCAGCGTTATTCCTATCTTATATTGTAAATCTGTCTGTGACATTTCAGTTGTGCTAAATTAGATATTTATTTAAATCCACGGGAAAAATGTTTTTGGCAGGGTTCAAAGTTTACCCCGTTGGATAGAAATTATCCCACGGGGTGAAGGTTCAAAGTTCAATGTTTCGCTGCCTGCCACTGCTACTGCTACTGCTACTGCCACTACTATTGTTCCTTTCCTTCATTTACAAAAGACTTTTGACTATTGACCAATGACAATTTATAAATTTCATCCTTCAGGTTTCGTGAGTATTTATAACTTTGCAGACGATAAAGAGAAATGATTTTAAAACGCTTAGATACCTACATCATCAAGAAGTTCCTTGGGACTTTCTTCTATGCCATTGCCCTTATCATTATTATTGTCATTATTTTTGACATCTCTGAAAAGATAGACGACTTCATCGAAAAGGGTGCACCACTCTTTGATATTATCTTTAAATACTATCTTAATTTCATCCCGTATTTCGCTAATCTTTTCAGCCCTCTGTTCACCTTTATTGCGGTTATTTATTTTACCTCACAAATGGCTTCACGGACAGAGATTGTTGCCATTCTTAGCAGCGGCATTAGCTTTAAAAGAATGCTAAGACCCTATTTTATTTCAGCAATTTTTCTGGCTCTGTTGTCTTTTATGCTTTCAAATTTTATTATTCCCATTGCCAATGAAAAAAGGCTGGAATTTGAAATGATGTACATCCGAAACGCAACACAATCGAAGGAAATGGATATCCACATGCAGATAAAGCCGGGGATATTTGTGTATGCAGAACATTTCAATGTTGATGCCGGTCTTGCCATTCATTTTTCCATTGAAAAGATCAAAGATAAAAAGGATCTGGTGTATAAACTAACTTCCGACAATGCACAATACGACAGCACACGCAGGTTGTGGAAGATCAGAAATTATTTTGTGAGAACCATCAATGGTACGAAAGAAACCATCAAAAACGGAACGGAACTAGACACAGTGTTGGGCCTTAAACCTGCTGATTTTATGGAGAACCTTCACAATATGGAAACCATGAACTGGTTCCGGCTGAATGAATTTATTGATGAGGAAAAACTAAAAGGCACCGACAACCTTTCATATTACCAGGTAGAAAAACAGAAACGTATTGCTTTCCCTTTTGCCACCGTGGTTCTGACACTGATCGGTGTTTCGCTTTCCAGCCGTAAGGTAAGGGGAGGTATCGGGCTGCATCTTGGCATTGGACTTACACTCAGTTTTGCTTTTATTCTATTCATGCAGATCACAACCACATTTGCCACAGCTGGCAGTCTTCCCGCTGTAGTGGCTGTGTGGATACCCAACCTTATTTTTGGCGCTCTCGGGCTTTACCTGCTGAGGATTGCACCCAAATAGCCCATTATCATTAATTATTAGTCAATGAGCCACTTCGAGAATGTTCGTAATCTGTACAAGGACGAGTGCGTTTCACTTTTAATGTAATTTTACCAATGCATTACGTTTTTTACATTTCAATAACATAACTTTAAAAACATGTAATGACTCATTATGGTTTCGTAAAATGAAATTACGATTTGACAAAATTCAAAAAAATCATTTCTTTAAAAATAGTGGTGGTGATCAATATTAATAGATTTATTGAGTCATTCTACTTATAGGAACTGTCATTTTACTTAAAGGAATATCGACATAATGTTCATTTTTATTATTAATATTATAATCTAATGATAAGTAATGATAAGTGATGATAAGTTAATGTAAAGAGAAAAGGGTATATGAACTAAATGCTATCTTAAACAGCCAAATATTTAACTCTCTCCAAAAATATAATTACCCATTATCTTCCCGTAAAATTGCTTAAATAATTCCTGAAAAATAAATTTCAAATTACGTATTTCTACTGTTGAGGGGCCATGGCTGGTAATAGTACTTTTGTTTTGTATTAATACTCAAAGTTGAGAAAAATATTTTTTTCTGGATCGTATGTTAGTTAGCTTTTAAATTTTTTTCAATCAGAGTTTTAGTTTTTTTTATAATCATTAGGTTTTAATTGTGTTCGGAGGCCGCCAGCTGTTATGGCGGCCTCTCTTTTTTGATCATGTTTCTTCATTGAAACATAACTTAAATGCTATTGATTTTTCATTGCCTTTCCCTATAACTGACTGCAATATATAAAATGAAAAACAAGTCAGCAACTTTTCTTTAATCTTCAACAACAGTCCTGCTTTTCTCTACCATATTTTTCCTTCATAAGTACAACCCCGTGAAAAATATTTCACTCAGGAGTGTAACTTTTGAGCATTTTTCAATTATATGTATAAAGGCAAGGTCATTCCTGATCGGATGCAACTTTGAACCTTGAACATTAAACCATGAACTAATTTTTGATCTTATGAAAAAACAAATTATTCTCTCGATGATGATGTTTACAGCAAACATCTCTTTTTCGCAGCAGGAGGTGCAGGTCAGTCATAACATGTTCAATCATCTGGATATTAATCCGGGCTTTGCAGGATTGAATGATGCTATATGCGGTACGCTCATTGCCCGTGACCAATGGATAGGATTTAAAGACCCTGACGGAAACAATGTCAATCCGCGGACTTATTTATTGTCGGTAGATACTCCCATCAGGTTTTGGAGAGGCGGAGCAGGATTGACAATCATACAGGATCAGCTGGGCTTTGAAAAAAACCTGGATGTTAAACTGTCTTTTTCTCACCATATTTTTATTGGCAATGGTCAATTGGGAATGGGCCTGCAGGCAGAATTCCAGAACAAGCAAATTGATTTTTCCAAATTCAAACCTCTTGAACCAGGCGATATGCTTCTGGCAAACGGAACATCAAAAGAAGGTAATATTGTCCCTGATTTTACTTTGGGTTTTTTCTATATCAACCCTCAAAGATTTTATTCAGGAATATCGCTCTCGCAATTTCTTAGAATGCCTTACCATTTCCCGGATGTTCAGGCCACTCCTACGCTCACACCTCACGGATATATTGATGCAGGCATGTATTTACATTTAACAAACAGACTTGAACTCATGCCATCACTATTGATGAAGACTGACTTCGTTTCGATGCAGGTTGACATAAATTCATTACTAAAAATGGACAACATGTATTGGTGTGGGCTAAGCTGGAGACAATCGGATGCAATTGCAGTTATCGTTGGAGGAAATGTCTTCAGGGGACTGGAAGCTAGCTATGCTTATGACTTCACTACTTCAGCGCTTGGAGCTAACGGAAGGAGCTTGGGAAGCCATGAGATCATGCTGCACTATTGTTATAAAATTCCACCTAAGGTGATAGGAACACATGTGAATGTGAGGTTTCTTTCACCTTCGATCACAAGATGAAGAAAAAGGATTGCGTTTTAAATAAAATCAAAAATCTTAAACCATAGTTTTTACCTCACCAGAGTAACCCTGCCCATATAGTCATGTTCAGGCCCGTCAATTTCGTTGGCTACAATTACATAAACATAGACCTCTATGACCGCATCCTTTATTGTGCCTTTATTGTTGATTGTCCCATTCCAGCCTTCACTGCGATCCTGATCCCATTTGGTTGTTTTAAACACAAGGTTACCCCATCGGTCAAAGATCATCATGCTGAAATTATTCGGGTCAACAGTTATGCCTGTGGCGTAAAATAAATCGTTTTTCCCGTCAGCATCCGGTGTAAATGCTGAAGGAACGTAAAGGGTAAAAATGTCCTTCACCTTCACTGAATCGGTCACCGTATCGGAGCAACCGTTATTATCAGTGACAATAAGAGTGACCATATAAGTTCCGACAGCCGAATATGTATGTTCAACATTGGCGCCGCTACCTATCGTACCATCACCAAAATCCCATTGCCAGTTTACAACACCAGTGCTTGAATTATTAAAAAATTGAACCGGTCCGTCCATTGTTGTAATAACTCTTGGATGTTCGGAAAAAGCACCTTCAGGGCCGGGAGATTGCATTAGGTTGGCCGTTACAATTGTCGAGCAACTACTTTCGCTCACAGTAACAGTATAAAATCCATAAGTGAGCCCAGTGATCGTGGTGGACGTTTGTCCATTGCTCCACAGATAAGAATAAGTTCCAATTCCCCCCGATGCAGTAACAGTAGCCGAACCATTGGAGTGGTTGCAGGTTTCTTCCTGGGTAGTGACACTTGCTGATGGCCCCGGATTTTGTGCAACCGTTATTGTTACTGCACTTGTACAACCAATAGAATCGGTCACTGTGAATGAATAATTTCCAGCAGGAACATTTGATAAATTAAGTGTGCTTTGAACAGGTGTGGAATTCCAGTTATAACTATAGGGTGGCGATCCGCCACTTACATTCATGGTAGCTGAACCATCGGATAAACCACAATCGGCATTCACTGTCCCCACCATCGTTGCAACTGGTCCGGGAGTATCAGTGAGGGTAATAGAATTGGTAGCAGTACATCCAACAGCATCGGTGATGGTGACAATGTATGTACCGGATACAACGTTCGTCAAACTACTTGTATTTTGCCCGTTCGGCCACACATAATTGAAGGGAGGGTTCGTTCCGTTTGCAGAAGCAATAGCTCCTCCATTGGCATTGCCACAAGTTGTGTTTGTACTGTCAATGATAGCAACCGAAGGTCCGGGAATATTGGTGATAACAGCAGATGATGTTGATGTACATCCTCTGCATGAAACAGTAACTGTATATGTGCCGGCCGGCAAGTTTATTGCTGTTTGTGATGTTTGAACAGGTGTGCTGTTCCAGATATAAGTCCATCCCTGAGTACAGACCCCGGTAGGTAAAGCAGTAGCAGTTCCATTTGCTCTTCCGCAATTTTCATTCGTTGATGTTACAGAAGAACCCACAGCACCAACAGTAACTACAAAATTATGTGTAGTGCTTTGTCCGCAATTATCATTTACGGTGACAGTGTAGGTAGTAGTAGCAGCCGGGCTAACAACTGCATTAATTACATTCCCTGCACCATTGCTCCAAGCATAAGTATATGGCAACATTCCTCCGCCGGGAGTAAAAGTAAGTGTTGTAGAATTTCCGGGGCAAATATTTACAGTGTCAATTGCTGTTATTGACAAAGCACTGTTATCTTCAATAAAAATCGTATCAGATTGTGTGCTGCAGTTATTGACATAAGTGAGAATCACGGTCTCCGTTCCTTCTGGAATTCCATCCATGATAGGAGAAATAACAACTGCAACTGAGTCCTGACCTGCAGGGATGGTGATACTGCCGGGAACTACAGGATAATCCACCCCATTGGTGGCAGTGCCACTAATGGTATAATTGATAGTAGTCGCAGAGGTCACAAGGGAAGTTGACACAAAAGAAAACGCTCCATTGGAACAGCCTTCAATGGCATTGTTTCCAAAGGTAGAATTTGAATAAGAAGTGCTTAAATTGACAGAATTTGAAGAAAAACTGTTTGCTTCAAGGAAAACACCGGAATCAAACAATCCGTTATAAACATCTCCGACTGCAAGTTTAACATGATAAGTCTGGCAAGGCACTACATGACACCAGGCGGTAAGTGGTGTGGTGAATCCTCCAAAGCAGATTGTGGTTCCATTCAGGGCAGCATTATCAACATAGTAATTTGAATAAGCCAGAGAAACACAATTCGATCCACTATAACTACCACCGGGTGTGCCATTGTTCACACTGTTTATTCCCACCTGCAAAGCAGTTCCTGGTATTCTGGCAATATTATAATTCGTATAGTTGCCACCTGCCGGATTTTGCCCTGAAAGGAAAAAACCGAATACATCAAAATACTGTGAACAAACATAAGCAGGATATTCTTCTGATCCGAAAACATAACGGAAACGAACCGTATCCGACAACGGAACAAAATCAAATTGGAGCACACTGGCATCGTAAGAAGTTCCCCCGTTCGCAATGGCATTCAGGTTTGCATCGCCTGCAAGACCTAGGTTAGTTGACATGAAGTATGATGCCGGATTTGCAATTTGTGTAACTACTCCGGTGGATAAAATGATGCCACTGTTGATGCCAAGATTTGTTGTTGCTCCATTGGTAAAGAAAGCTTTTGAATTAGCTCCTCCTGTATAGGTAATATTTGAAATGGTGATACCTCCGCCTATAAGAACATTCTGCACGAGCTGTGCCGGTGTCATGGCTGTACTGATAGCCAACTGACAAAAACTATTGTTAGAAAAACAACAAAATAGAAGAAAAATTATCGCTATTTTAATCGTTTTATACTCCATGAATATTTCTTTTTGCAAAACTACTTTTTTCAAAGCGTTTTACGAGAAAGCCATGATTAATAAATTGTTAAATTTAAAAGTTTTTATGAGTACGAAGTGCTGGCAAATTAGCAGGTTTATGCAATCTTTAAGAACATTTAAATAGCACTTCTTTGTTGGCATTTATTATTCCCTTTTCGGTGATAATTCCGGTAATATATTTTGCAGGTGTTATATCAAATGCAGGGTTTATTGCATTTGAACCGGGCGAGCATACCAGTATTTCATGAAGAACTCCTTTTTTATCAGGACCTGTCTGGTAGAGAACTTCGTTTTCACTGCGATGTTCAACAGGTATATCTTTTCCTGAAGAACACTTCATATCAATAGTGGATGTTGGAGCAGCAATATAAAATGGAATACCGAATTCCTTTGCAATAATAGCCTTTTCGAAAGTGCCGATTTTATTTGCAGTATCTCCATTGGCAGCAATTCTGTCAGCTCCGGTGATGATCATATCTACCCTGCCCTGCGACATCAGAAATGCTCCTGCATTATCAGGGACTATTGTATGAGGAACTTCTTCATTCATTAGTTCCCATGCTGTAAGCCTGGCCCCCTGGCTTCGCGGACGGGTTTCGTCAACATAGACGAAGATCTTTTTCCCCGAGCGATGGGCTGTATAAATGGGCGAAAGGGCGGTTCCATAATCAACAAAAGCAAGCCAACCGGCATTGCAATGGGTTAGAATATTAAATCCATCTTTTATCAGATCATTTCCGATCTCACCAATCCTTCTGCTTGCATCACTGTCTTCGTCAGCAATGCACATGGCTTCTTTCACCGCCTGCTCATGTGAAATGCAGGCAGCTTTGAATACTCTCTCAACAGCATAAAACAGATTTTGCGCCGTGGGTCTTGTGTTTTCTATTTCAATTTTTGCGACAATTAATGAATCCAAATAATTAGTGTCTGAAGCTTCCAAAGCTGCCTGTGCCATTGCAAATCCGGCTGCAGCACCAATAGCGCCGGCACCACGAACAATCATTGTTTTGATCGCATGGCAAGTATCTTTAAAGGTTCCTGCTTTATAAATTTTGAATTCAAATGGAAGAAGATTTTGTTCAATTAGAAAGACCTCTTTCCCCTGCATCCACACTGTCCTGTAGTCAATTCCTTTTACTTTCATAAATGTTTATTAATGTAAAAGTACAAAAAAATAATTAATTTCATTAGTCTTTTTTAATTACAGTTGAAGAAAGCATTTTAATAAAAGTGGTTTTTTTAATTCATATTCCTTTTTTTAGGGGGGTTGATTAATTTATTTTGACTTTTTTGTTGACATACCCCCCATATTTTGATTATCTTTGCAATAAAACATTAAATTATGACAACATTTAGAAAAGAAGCCTTGCAAAGAGCGCTTACCCGTTCTGTTGAAGTAAACCAAGACAATGGGATCAATGTATCTGAGATTTTTTCCAGTAACGTATTTGGTAAAGAAGCTATGCGGGAGTATCTTTCAGGTGAAATTTACGAAAGCCTGATACATACCATTAATGAAGGGGTAACTATTGACCGTCGTATTGCTGATCAGGTAGCAGCAGCTATGAAAGCTTGGGCATTAAGCAAAGGTGCAACCCATTATACACATTGGTTCCATCCACTCAATGGAGCTACAGCAGAAAAACATGATGCTTTCTTTTCACCTGGTGAAGGAGTTCGTTCATTTGCCAAATTTGAAGGGAGCCAGTTGATACAACAGGAACCTGATGCGTCAAGCTTTCCAAGTGGAGGAATAAGAAACACTTTTGAGGCCCGTGGATATACAGCATGGGATCCTACGTCTCCGGCATTCGTTTATAACGGTACGCTGTGTATCCCAACAATTTTTATTTCATATACCGGCGAATCCCTTGATTTTAAAACGCCATTGTTGAAATCAATCAATGCACTCGATAAGGCTGCTGTAGAAGTATGTCAATACTTTGATAAAAACGTTACCAAAGTCTTTGCCACTTTAGGTTGGGAACAGGAATATTTTCTTGTTGATGAAGCACTCTTTTATGCAAGACCTGATCTGGTATTGACAGGAAGAACTCTTATTGGAAATGCTTCTGCAAAAGATCAGCAAATGGAGGATCATTATTTTGGTTCCATTCCGGAACGTGTTACTGCCTACATGAAGGAGTTTGAGATTGAAGCGTGGAGATTGGGAATACCAGTAAAAACAAGGCATAATGAAGTTGCTCCTAACCAGTTTGAACTTGCACCGGTTTTTGAAGAAGTAAATCTTTCCATTGATCACAACCAATTGCTGATGGACCTCATGAGCCGAATTGCACGTAAACATTTCTTTCGTGTACTTTTCCATGAGAAACCATATTCCGGAGTTAATGGCAGTGGCAAACATAATAACTGGAGTATGGCCACTAACACCGGAAAGAATTTATTGGGACCGGGGAAAACACCAAAAACCAATCTTCAATTTCTCACTTTTTTCGTGAATACAATCAAAGCCGTTCATGATAATGCCGCACTTCTCAGAGCCACCATCGCCACTGCAGGAAATGAACATCGCCTTGGTGCAAATGAAGCTCCTCCGGCAATTATTTCTGTATTTATCGGCGAACAACTAACAAAAGTATTCAATGATCTTGAGAAAAAAGTCACAAAAGAAAAAATGTCACCTGATCTGAAAACTGATCTCAAGCTTAATATTGGTAAAATTCCTCAAATTATTTTTGACAATACAGACCGCAACCGTACTTCACCTTTTGCTTTTACAGGCGATAAATTTGAATTCCGCCCTGTAGGTGCAAGCGCCAATTGTTCACCTTCAATGATTGTGCTGAACACCATCGTGGCAAACCAATTGATAAATTTTAAAAAAGATGTTGACCAATTGATAAATGAAGAGGCAGACAAAGATGAAGCAATTTTTAAAGTGTTGAGAAATTACATCATTTGTTCAAAAAATATTCTTTTTGAAGGTAACGGTTATGGAGATGAATGGATAAAAGAATCAAAAAAAAGGGGACTTCCAAACATAAAAGATACACCACGTGCCCTTGAAGCTTATATCAGTGAAAAGACACGGAAAATTTTCAAAATTACAAATGTGCTGAATGATCGGGAACTTGAAGCGCGTTATTCCATAGAATATGAAATTTACACCAAAATGTTACAGATTGAAGCACGTGTACTTGGCGACCTTGCACTAAATCATGTAATACCAACTGCACTTAAATACCAAAACCTGCTGCTTGAAAATGTTCAGGGATTAAAAGGTATTTTACCCGATAAAGAGTTTAAAAAACAAAGCGCTTATCAGGTTGAACTCATCACTGAAATATCAGGGCATATTGATAGCATCGGCGAATTGGTTCAAGACTTAATTAATGCCCGCAGAAAAGCGAATGTTATTGAGGATTTCAAAAAGAAAGCAGTAGAGTACTGTGACCATGTAAAACCTTATTTTGAAAAGATCAGATCACATGTTGATAAACTCGAAATCCTGGTTGATGATGAATTATGGCCGCTTCCAAAGTACAGAGAAATGCTTTTTATTAAATAATAAATTGGAATATTCCGTGATTACATTTTAGAGGGATGTCTGTTGAGCTTTTATTAATTTCCCGGCAAATGAAATTCCAAAAAATTTAATTGTTGTCAGAAAATTGTATTAGCAATACTAGTTTGGCTGGACGTTTTAAATGATGAGGAATATAACATCTTATCAAACCTCAACATCTTTTATCACCTGATGGAAATTTCGCAGCAGTGTTAAGTTGGACTATAAACAAAATTAATTTTTCCATTCACATTGACTTGACATCAATAGATTGTTTTTGGGAAAAAACCTCAGCAGGATCAAAATATTTAATATTCAGAGAGGATTTTTTATACCTTTGCACCTCAATTTAAAAACCGTCTTAATGGAAAATTTAATAACTGAAAAAATGCTAAAATACAAAGTCGCTGACCTCGCCCTTGCCGAATGGGGTAGAAAAGAAATTGAGATTTCTGAAAAAGAAATGCCCGGACTTATGTCGCTAAGGGAAAAATTCGGAAAAGAAAAACCCCTGAAAGGTGTTCGTATTTCCGGATCTCTTCACATGACAATTCAGACTGCTGTGTTGATTGAAACGCTTACCGAACTTGGTGCTGATGTGAGATGGGCAAGTTGCAATATTTTCTCTACACAGGATCATGCTGCTGCTGCTATTGCTAAAACAGGTGTTCCGGTTTTCGCATGGAAAGGTGAATCACTTGAAGAATACTGGTGGTGTACAATGCAGGCATTGTCATTTCCTGGTGGCAAAGGTCCGCAACTGATCGTTGATGACGGTGGTGATGCAACACTTCTTATTCATAAAGGATTTCAGGCAGAAAACAACCCTTCCATTTTGGATGCTGCTCCATCAAACCAGGAAGAAGGAGTAATTCTGAAATTATTAAAAGAAACTTTCAAAGAAGATGCAACCAAATGGCACAAGGTAGTTAAGGAATGGGAAGGCGTTTCGGAAGAAACAACAACCGGTGTTCACCGTTTATACCAGATGATGGAAAAAGGCGAATTGCTTGTGCCGGCTATCAATGTTAATGACTCTGTTACCAAATCAAAATTTGACAATCTTTATGGCTGTCGCGAATCACTGGCCGACGGTATCAAACGTGCAACTGATGTAATGCTCGCAGGTAAAGTTGTAGTCGTTCTTGGTTATGGAGATGTTGGAAAAGGTTGTGCCAAATCCATGAAGTCGTATGGTGCAAGGGTTATCGTTACTGAAATTGATCCTATCTGCGCACTGCAGGCTGCAATGGAAGGTTTCGAAGTGAATACTATTGAAGATGCTTTGTTCGAAGGAAATATTTATGTTACTACAACCGGTAACAAAGATGTGATCACTGCTGAACACATGGCCAGGATGAAAGATCAGGCCATCATCTGCAACATCGGTCATTTCGATAATGAGATACAGGTAAATGAACTTGAAAACTATAAGGGAATAAAGAAATTAAATATCAAGCCACAGGTTGACAAATATATTTTCCCTGACGGACATGAAATATTCCTGCTTGCAGAAGGCCGTCTGGTTAACCTTGGTTGTGCAACCGGACATCCTTCATTTGTAATGAGCAATTCATTCACCAACCAAACTCTTGCACAGCTTGACCTGTGGAAGAATCGCGGGAAATATGAGAAGATAGTTTACCGTTTACCAAAATATCTTGATGAAGAAGTGGCACGTTTGCACCTTGAAAAAATTGGTGTAAAACTTACAAAGCTTACTAAGGAACAATCCGATTATATCGGAGTACCTGTTGAAGGTCCTTACAAAGCCGATCACTACAGATATTAAGATCTGAAAAGCTTTAATGATTAATAAAAAAACCTGCTTTGAATGAAGCAGGTTTTTTTTTGCAATTGGTTTTAGGTTCCGTCGGAAGAATAAGTTTTAGAAATAGGGTTTTATGCGTGTGCAACCAATAATCTTTTCCTCAGACAATCCAATAACCAATGTCTATTGACCAATGACCTAATGACCTAATGACTAATGACTAATGACTAATGACTAATGACTAATGACTATTGACTATTGACTATTGACCAATGACACGTATTATACCATTAGCTATTATAAGATAGTCTGTTATTAACCGCTTACTGTTAATATCTTTTTTATTTTTTAAATAGACTAATAAATATAAGCTGTATCTTTGTTCCATGGCAAAAGCACTATCATTTACAGTAAAGGAATCGC
>CAISZK010000057.1 GCA_903889915.1 uncultured Bacteroidota bacterium | reverse complement strand
TTGGTGATGATACCTGTTGTTTGGTTGATCTTGCGAATAGCATTGTTGCCGTTGTCCGAAAAAATTACATTGCCTGCAGCGTCAACTACAGCTCCAAATGTAATTCCAAGTTTGGCTGAAGTAGCCTGTCCGCCATCGCCTGAATAACCTGCCACTCCGGTGCCGGCAATAGTGTGGATGTATCCAACCTGTGCTTTTGCCATTATGGTAAGTAAGGCAAAAATAAGTAAGAGAGTTTTTGTTTTCATAGTATTGAGATTTTATTGTTTTACTTTTTTTTAGTCACTAAGGAAAGTCCTGTAGGGACGATATCCTGGTAGAAAATTTTATGCAATGGAAATAAAAGTGCTGTAGGGACGATATCCTGGTAGAAAATTTTATACAATGGAAATAAAAGTGCTGTAGGCACGATATATTGGTAGAAAAATTTATACAATGGAAATAAAAGTGCTGTAGGCACGACATCTTGGTAGAAAATTTTATGCAATGGAAATAAAAGTGCTGTAGGCACGATATCTCGGTAGAAAATTTTATGCAATGGAAATAAAAGTGCTGTAGGCACGACATCTTGGTAGAAAAATTTATGCATCGGAAACAAGAGTGCCGTAGGTACGACATTATTATTTTCGACTCTATAGCTCTTCCTCATTTACACTTTTTTACTTTTTGTACTGCAAAGATATGATTTTTATTGAACAACCAATTTCTCTGTTTTAATCTTACCGCTGTTTTTAATGGTCACATAATAGATCCCCGCCGGTAGCATTGAAATATCAACCACGTAGGATGAATATCCAACGTGGTCAATATCTGTTTTAGCTTGTGAACTGTTCAATTGCATCACCAAAGCGCCTAAAGAATTGTAGAACGAAATTTGATTTGCCTTGTTATTTTCATTAACCGGCAGACTGATACTTACCTGTTTTGTTGCCGGGTTCGGATACATTGCAACATTCATTTCCGTCTGCACATCGTTAATGCCTAAGACTATTTGCGACAACTGCCTTCTCCAAACTCCCTGGCTCGTCGTGCCTGCCCATAAATAATTTGTGCTTGCCGTCAATGCAGTGATGGATGTGTCAATGAGGCCGGTGTTGATGTTTGACCATATTGTTCCTGAATTTGAAGTTACAAAGACACCATTATCCGTGCCTGCAAATACATTGGTTCCTGAAGTTGCAAAGCTGGTAACATCTGCAAATAGTGGTATTCCCAGGTTATCATCAGTCCACAGGGCGCCATCATTCACTGATTTGAAAATTCCGCCACCCTGCGTGCCTGCATAGAGTGTGGTGCCCGAAACACAGAGTGTTTTCACATCCATATTTGTCAACCCACTGCTTACTGAAGTCCATGAATTGGTACCCACAGTAGCTTTATAAATCCCGTTGTTGGTTCCGGCAAACAACAATGTACCTTTCAGAACCAATGAATAAACATTCGTAACGGATGTTGGAATTCCTGTGCCCCAAGCATTCCATGTTGCTCCATTATCGGTGCTGATATACGGGACGTCGTCACCGGCAAATATGTTAGATCCTGCTATGGCAAAAGTGGCGAAGTGGCTGTACAAAACATTGTAGCCTGTGCTTGTCCAGTTGAGACCATTGTTCGTGGACCTATATACATACGAATTGCCTGACCCTACATAATCGAATGCATAAACAATGGCGCCACTAGCCTTAATTGCAATTACATTTTTCGTATCCAATGTGCCAAATGTATAAGCCCAGGTAGAATCAGCTTCGGTGGTTTTAAATAATGATGCCCTGTATGAATTTCCTGAAACATCAAAGGTTCCGCCGAGGATATTGTTATTACCGGTCACTTCAAGCGCTGAAACAGGAAATTCTGTAACGCCTATTTGTTGAAAAGTGACTCCGTCGTCTTTCGTTCTGAAAAGGCCGTATGCTTTGTCCCAGTCGCCAATATAGAATACACCGGGATCTGAATAAAAAGCTTCAAAACGTGCAGAGATCCCAATGGGTACAACGTTCCAATTAATATAGTCCGTGGATTTGTAAAGAACTTTTGTAAAAGTGCTCGCATAAACCGAAGCGCCATTTACCCCAATGCCCATGATATTATCAGTGGATGTAATACCATTATTGATAGCCGACCATGTTGTACCATCTGTGGACTTATACATTCCGGCTCCTGATGTTCCTGCAAAAATGGTGGTTCCGACAACCCCCATCGAACTGATCGCATAAAACGATCCCGGCAATCCTGTGTTCACAGTATTCCAGGTTGCGCCATCATCAGTTGATTTGTAGATACCATAACCACCGCTACCGGCATACAGGTCGGTACCGCGTATAGCAAAACAGTTTTCTGACAGCGATGTATTGATGCCATTGTTGGCAATATTCCAGGTAACGCCATTATTTGTTGATTTGTAAATCCCATTTGCATCGGTGCCTATAAACACATTGCTGCCTTTAACAATGACTCCCCAAATATTCAAAGTTGCAGTTCCTGTAGCTTGCGTCCAGTTATCGCCATTATCAGTTGAGTAGAAAGCGCCGGCATCAGTGACTGCAATAAGATAAGTACTTATTTTAACCAATCCGCGAATGGCGGTTACTGACCCCGACATTCCGTTGCTGCTTACAAACCATGTATGGCCGTTATCAGAGGATTTGTAAATATTGTTGGTTCCGACAATGATCTCGTTATTGCTGGTAATAATTGAATGTACTGCCCCGCTGAACAAACCATTTGTGGGTCTCCATTGGGCAAAAGCCGCACACGAAAAAAGAATCAGAATTAAAGTAAGTTTCGATTTCATAAATTACAATTTTTTTGATGCCCCAAAAGTAAGTAAAGTTTTTGAATGATAGAGGATAGAAAAAAATAGAAAACAGAAATTGGAAAGCACGCGTTTGAAACGCGCGCTAACGGAAGTTAATGAAGTTGAAGCGATATTGAAAACTTTAGTATTGCTGCCGAAAAATTTAGTAACGATGGCGATTTTTCTTGTAGCGTAGTCAATATTTTTTGTATCGTTGTCAATATTCTTTGTGTCAATGGCGATATTTGTCTTGTCATTGTCAATATTTTTTGTGTCAATGGCGATATTTCTTGTGTCGTTGTCAATATTCTTTGTGTCAATGGCGATATTTGTCTTGTCATTGTCAATATTCTTTGTGTCAATGGCGATATTTCTTGTGTCATTGTCAATATTCTTTGTGTCAATGGCGATATTTCTTGTGTCAATGGCGATATTTGACTTGTCACCGACACCATGTAAGTAGGTGATATTTATGTTATTATAACTTTTTGAGGTTTTTTTGGGGAGGTTAATTAGACAGAATCTAAAGTTTGTAAAGGAAATTGGATTTGAATTATCAGATAAATATCCAAAAGCAAAAATATTACCATATCCTACCGATAGGATGTTGCTAATAAGGGTGTTATTTGGAGAATAGGTAAAATTCATTTTAACGCTTAATAAAAATGAAAAATTGGAGCGAGGGTACAATAAAAATTTATGATGGCGCGGTTATGTAATATCTTTAACATTTATTAACATTTGAGGAGGGGGGGATAATTCTTCCATTCTTCCTCCGACTAAAGTCGGAGGAAATTGATATGGTTGGGCACGGATTTTTGAAATTGGAAATTGGAAAAAGCCTTGATTGAGAGAAGGGGGCTTTTTTTATGAATTAAAAAATAATGGGAACACGGATTGGACGGATTTGTACGGATTAAAAATGTCTGAACTATGATTGAAAAATGTCTGAACCGCTGATTGAAGTTGATTGGAATGATTTGTATGATTGGGATTGAAAAGATAGAAAATTGATGATAGAAAAGAGAAAAAGGGGACTTTGGGGACATGGGGGACTTTGGGGTGGGTGACTAAACGCTGGCAGGAAGGAAAGGGTGGCAGATTTTTGGAGGGCTTGAAAGCACGAGTTGAGAAAGGCGTGGAACAGGAGGAAAAATGTCTGAACTGTGATTTATTTGATTTTTATGATTTTTGTGATTTGGAAAAAATGAAATTGTATTTCGACTGCGCTCAACAAACAATGGGACTTTGGGGACATTGGGGGGTGATGATTTAAACGCTGCCATGTTTGGAAGGAAACACTGGCTGGTTTTCTGATGCAAATTTATTTATGGCACGCGTTTGAAAGGCGCGCCAACTGGCTGACGAGCGCAATCTGAGAAACGCGCGCCATCGGGGATTTGCAATTCAAACAAAAAAAATGTTCCACCCCTCAAAAAAGGTTGAACATTTTTTTAAACTTGTGCGAGCCTAAGAATTTTGTAATTTTGCAAAAAAAATAATTTATGAATAGAAATACTTCAATATCCTTAGGTTCATATTTTGACAGGTTTGTTCAAGGAAGAATTACAACCGGCCGATACAACAATGCAAGTGAAGTTTTTCGTGCCGCACTGCGACTACTGGAGGAAGAAGAAAACAAAATTATAGCGATGAAAGAGTCAATTCAGGAAGGGATTGATAGTGGAATTGCTAATAATTTCAAACCTGACAAACATTTAAAAATGCTAAAGTCAAAGAAAAATGGGTAAATACTTTTTGACAAATAAAGCGGTCGAGGATTTGTCAGCTATATGGGTCTTTACCTTTGAAAATTGGTCTGAAAAACAAGCAGACATATATTACCAATTACTTATTGAAAGTTTTAATGAAATTTCAAATAAGCCAACAATTGGGAAAAGCTATTTTGATGTTTTAGAAAATTTAAGAGGACTCAAGGTTGGCAGACACATTGTTTTTTTCAAACATGTAGATAAGAAAATAGAAATTATCAGGATTCTTCATGAACAGATGGATTTGAAGAACAGAATAAACGGATAATTTCCTGCACCAGGCGAAAACTATGTCTCCGTCTTATCTAAATTTCAGTCTCCTGATTGAAGCAATGATAATCTTAAAAAAATAACCTTGGCGAAAGAAGATAAAAATATTACAGAGAAAAAGATTTGCGGCAAGGTAAAAGGCGCGTATAATCCGTCGGCAGGAACTTTTAAACCCTGCCGTTTTACTACAAGGATTTTCAATCCGATACATTCAATGATCATCCAAAATATGTCCGGTTAAGTTCTAAATGTCTCCAACACCTATCCAAATCTGCTATAGTTCATCTTAAATGTCTCCAAGTCATACCTAAATCTGCCATAGTTCATCTTA
This sequence comes from uncultured Bacteroidota bacterium, assembly GCA_903889915.1. GTDB lineage: Bacteria > Bacteroidota > Bacteroidia > Bacteroidales > CG2-30-32-10 > CAISZK01. Next base: position 14,590 of record CAISZK010000057.1, on the reverse strand, counting down.
AATGTCTCCAGGTCATACCTAAATCTGCCATTGTTTATCTGAAATGTGCCATTGTGTCACCAAAATATGCCATTGTTAAAGTAAAATGTGCCATTGTTAAACCTGAATATGCCATTGTGTCACAAAAATATGCCATTGTTAAAGTAAAATGTGTCATTGTTAAAGTAAAATGTGCCATTGTTTATCTGAAATGTGTCATTGTGTCACGAATATTATCTCAATACGATAGTCATACAACCCTTGTCCGATACAAGGAAGTCGTTTCATTGCCACAGCCAACCTATTTTCACCCCAAATCAGCATTTCATTCAAAGAAAAGCATCGTTGGCGTTCATGTGCATCTCCTGACGTATTCACAAAGGAATATTATTGGACTAATGGTTTTGAAAAAGAAGAATAGAAATAATTTTCAAAAACTATTGCAATTTCTTTCTCGCACGCCCTTCATAATATTTGCCGGCACATGTAATATTTTTCATAAATCAGCGTTATAGTAGTAACCGGCGATAAATAAAGTGACAAATGAAAGGGCATGAAAAAAGAGAATATGAGGATGGTCGTCTTTGGTTCTCACGAAGGAAATTGTTTTTTGTTGTGAATTGCAAAATATACACTGTAATTATTACGGTGACTGCGTTCATCATTGTTTTTGCGATGCAGGGCTGCTATTGTTTTTACGAAGGATCTGCTGCCAATGTTCGCTACCTGTCGCATCATACTTATTCCCCGATATGCGAGTGGGGCAATCTGAACGGGCGCACCCTGCAGTTTAACGGTTATTACGGTTTCCCGAAAACTGATGTAAAACACTACAGCACGGCCTACCTTGATAACACTACTTCTGATGGCAGGCTCAGCTCTTTTGGTGTGGCGGGCTTCAGGGCTGAAAAATATGTTACGCCTTTCGGGATCATTCCATACACTGTGCTGGGTTTGGGACTGGATTATTCCACTTCGGCATTAAAACTTTCGTATAAAAACACCATCAACAATAACAGCTACAGCCACGATCTGAACTTCAGCACCAACAGGGTTATGCTGAGTGCAAATTATATTACCATAGCGTACGGGCGCTTTATGAATTATGTGATATTGCAGGGAGGATATAATTTTACAGGCAGAAAGAAAAGTACGGATGAACCGGGTTTTTGTTATAAAAAAGTTAGTGGTCAAACATGGCAATGCAGGATTGGCTCAGGGTTTCAATACTATGTTCACGGTGCAATTGCTTTGGTGTTTGAAGGGGGATATGGCGGAGGTTGTTATTTCAAGACAGGGCTGTGTTGCTGGTTGTAAAGCTACGATATTCCTTGCTTATATTTGACTTTATAACTTTATTCGAGGGGTTTATCAACTACCGTGTCAGGAATAATGAGTACCTTTGCAGTCATATTTTTCTGAATCATCATTATGAACTTTAATGAATTCGGTTTTGACAACAAGCTTCTCGAAGGAATAGATGCCTTGTGTTACAATACCGCAACACCTATACAGGAACAAGCCATCCCCGTTATTCTTTCTGGTAAAGACCTTATCGCTTCGGCTCAAACGGGCACAGGCAAAACGGCTGCATTTCTGCTTCCTGTAATCAACAAAATAATCTCGACTGAACAGGATGGCCATATCCAGGCGCTTGTGATAGTCCCCACGCGTGAACTTGCCATTCAAATTGATCAGCATTTCCAGGGGTTTTCTTATTTCACACCTGTAAGTTCCATTGCCGTTTATGGCGGCACCGATGGAATTTCTTATAACCAGGAACAACAGGCGCTGACGGAAGGAGCCGATGTGGTGATATGCACTCCGGGCCGGATGATATCGCACCTCAACAGCAACTACGTGAAAGTTTCGCAACTGAAATGCCTCATCCTTGACGAAGCCGACCGCATGCTGGATATGGGTTTCTTTGATGATATCATGAAGATAGTTTCGTTTCTGCCGGCAGAGCGTCAGACTTTGATGTTTTGCGCAACCATGCCCGCCGAGATCAGAACGCTTGCGAAAAAGGTTCTTAAAGAGCCTGTGGAAATAAACATTGCCTTGTCTAAACCTGCAGAGAGAGTCTTGCAAGCCGCTTATATAGTTTACGACAACCAGAAAATTCCGCTTGTGAAAGAGTTGCTGACAAAAAAACAATTGCGCAGTGTTCTCGTGTTTTGTTCAACCAAATTAAAGACCAAACAACTCAGCAGTGAACTGCGCAAAGCTGGCATGGCAGTAGCAGAAATTCATTCTGACCTTGATCAGTCAGGCAGGGAAGTTGCTTTATTGAAATTCAAAAGCCGGCAGATAAATATTCTTGTAGCAACCGATATTCTCTCGCGCGGTATTGACATCGAAGACATAGATCTTGTGATCAATTATGACGTGCCGAATGATGGCGAAGATTACATTCACCGTATTGGCCGCACTGCCCGCGCCGAAGCTGATGGCACAGCGCTCACGTTTGTGAACGAAAAGGAACAGAGTCGTTTTGGCGATATTGAAAAGCTGCTTGGAAACCCCGTGTACAAAGTAAAACTCCCCGCTGAATTGGGCGAAGGACCTGCATATAATCCAAACAAAAAGCATTACGACAAAAGCGCAGGCAGGGGAGGACGAGGACCTTCACGGAAGAAGTAGTCAATCGTCAATGACCAATGACCAGTGACTATTGACTATTGACTGCTGACCATTTTACTCAATAACAATTTCATCAATAAAAATATAAGACTGTCCGCCTGCGCCAAGGTGCCATGAGGGGATGACGCCATAGTATTTTGCTTTTACGCGTACATAGCGGCATTTATTGTCAACGGTGGCTGTAAAATCTTTTATTGTCGGGGTATAATCCTTTTCCGAAACAGTGTTTTTAATCATACCTACATCGGTCCAGTCAACACCATCGGGCGAAACAGAATATTCAACCTGTGTGGGCATCCATATCCATGAGCCAATATCCTGCAAGAAACCTGCAGCAATTTTTTTGATACTTTGATTGGAGCCTAAATCAACTACAGCCTCGAAGTTCTGCCCCTGGTAACCCTGCCATGAACCCAGGCGAAAGTCGGTGGTGCCACGCAGGCCATCAATGAGTGATTGGCTTCCTCCGGCAGTGTACTGATCATCGCATTTGGAAGTTATCTTGATGCTTCTTCCTTCAGGGATTTTATAGAAATCGGCATCAATTACACAACTCTTAGCAGTTTTATCCAACGAATAAAATTTCAGGTGAGAAGTCTTTTTGATCGTAAGCGGACCTTTGTAAAGATCACCTTTTGTAAGCGGGTCACTGCCGTCGAGGGTGTAATAAATCTGCTCGTCGTTAGCAGCTTTCAGGTCCACTTTCAATGATTTGGTGAAGGTCTTGCTGTCAGCGATCAGATACGGAACAGTTACGATAGGGAAATCACTGATCAATGTTTTTGGGCACAAAATGGAATCATCGGCCCAGAGCTTGTTGGCAATGCTGTCCATGGTGAAACTCAAAGTGCCGCCATTCATTATTTCATTATGCCGGATGTACGATCTCGTGCAAGGTTCACCATTAAGTGTAGCGGATTTGATGTAAAAATTCCGGGACGAAACATTTTGTGCGGAGATGACGAAATTCCTTCCATTCTCAAGGTGCAGCGTGACTTTTTTAAACACCGGCGTACCTATTGCATATTGTTCGTTGCACGGACACACCTGGTAGATCCCCATTGCGCTCATCACATACCATGCCGACATTTGTCCGCAGTCTTCATTGCCGATCAGGCCATCCGTTTTATTGGAGTACATTTCGCTTTCGATCTTGTGAACAACTTCCTGTGTTTTCCATGCCTTCCCTGCATAGTCGTACAGATAAGCCATGTGGTGACTGGGTTCGTTGCCATGTGCATACTGCCCGATCAGGCCGGTGATATCATCCTGTGTGCGCCCGCTTAGTTTATATTTTCCATAAAACATCGTGTCAAGTTTGTCAGAAAAATATTCCCTGCCTCCGAGCATTTCCATGTATGTTGATATATCCTGGGGAACATTAAAATTATATTGCCAGCAATTGGCTTCGGTGTAATTAAAATTCACTTCTGTCGGATCGAAGGGTTTGAGCCAGCCACCGTTTATTTTTGCACGCATGAAACCGGTCTCCGGATCAAAAACATTTTTGTAAGATTGTGCTCTTTGGATGTAGGTTTTATAATCGTCCGCCTTGCCCAGTTTCTTTGCCATTTGGGCAATGCACCAGTCATCGTAAGCATACTCCAGCGTTTTCGAAACCGACTCGCCTTCTTTGTCGCCGGGGATGTGTCCGTATTTCTTATAGAACGACAACCCATAACGATCAGCTTCAGCGCTACTTTTCATAGCTTTAAAAATCCCAAGCGAATCGTAGCCTTTGATGCCTTTCATGTAGGCATCTGCAATCACCGAAACCGAATGATATCCGATCATGCAGAAGGTTTCGTTTCCCGAAAGTTCCCACACAGGAAGCAAGCCTCCATTCTTATATTCGTTGAGAAAAGTATTGATAAAGTTACCGGTACGTTTTTGCTGGATCAGCGTGTACAAAGGATGTGCGGCACGGTAAGTATCCCACAGCGAAAACACAGTGTAATTATCAAAGCCAGCAGCTTTATGGATCTTGAGATCTGTTCCGCGATATTGCTCGTCAGTATCCATATAAAGATTGGGCGTGAGGAATGAATGATACAATGCGGTGTAGAAAGTTATCTTCTGATCTTTTGTTCCGCCTTCCACTTCAATTTTCCCAAGTTCTTTGTTCCATTCTGTTTTGGCTTTATCAATCTGACCATCGAAATTCCATCCTCTTATTTCTGCATGAAGGTTAGCGTAAGCGCCATCGGTACTTACTGCCGAAATACCGACTTTTACCAACACTGTATTTGGCCATGATTTGTCAAATGCAAAATAAGCTTTCAAGTTTTTGCCGCTGGCTTTTTTAAGATCTTTTTTCAGAGAGTCATTGCTGGCAATACCGTATGACCTGATAGGTTTTGAAAACACCATCACAAAATAAACATACTGATCGCTTGCCCATGCCTTGGACCTGCGCAGTCCTTTAACGGTGGTGTCATTCACGATCTCAAGTGAAGATTCTATCACCTCATCGCGGTGGGCAAGATCAAGAACAACATAAGGGGTTTTGTAAGCAGGGTAGGAGTACTTATGAAAGCCTGTACGCTGTGAAGCTGTAAGCTCAACGATCACTCCGTTCTTCATAATGACCTTGTAATAACCGGGCGATGCACTTTCATTTTTATGAGAAAAACCTGATGCGTATTCAGTGTTTTTAAAAGAATATTTGTCAACCATGGGCATCAGGAGCACATCGCCATAATCGCTGCACCCGGTGCCGCTGAGATGTGTATGTGAAAATCCATAAATAATGCTGTCGGAATAATGATAACCCGAACAACCATCCCAACCTGTCAGTCGTGTGTCAGGACTCAGTTGCACCATGCCGAAAGGAAGGCTGACGCCCGGGTAGGTATGCCCGTGACCACCTGTTCCTATGAATGGGTTTACAAAGCTTGTGAGATCCTTTGTCTGAGAAAAGGAAAAACTTTGGATCAGGCAAAAGAGAACGAAGAAAGTAGTTTTTAGGTTGCGCATAATCATTGGTTTTTAATTGTCATTTGTCATTAGTCAATTGTCAATACGTCATTAGTCAATAGTCATTAGTCATAGGTCAATAGTCATTACGTAAATTTAAATCAAAAATCAAAAATCTGAAATCTAAAATCAAAAATGAAATATAAATTGAACACAAAGATAATTCTTTTTTTGCGTAACCAAAAAGTTTCATTTTCGAGCAGGTTGACGGGCGCCAATATGGTGGATAAGAATTACACAGACATTTCACCACTTGCTTTTCAATGGCTTTTGCACTTAATGGAATAAAATCTATTCTTTCACAAACTTCTTCACAGCAATTCCTTTTTCAGTTTTCACTTCTATAAAATACACTCCACATGGCACTGTTGAAACATCTACCACGTAGGATGAATATCCAACGTGGTCCACATTTGTATTAGTGCCGCTGGCTGCAAGGGTTTTTATCAGTTGCCCTTCGATGTTTGAAATTTTGATTGTTGATTCAATAGGAGTTTCTATTGTTAAGGTGGTGGTGGTGGGATTGGGATAAATGGAAATGTTGATCTCATTATTATTGGATTCTTTTATACCCAATTCGGATAATGATAATCTCCAAATCCCATTATAAGCCATTTCCTGATTAGTTCCTGCAAAAATATAATTTCCAGTTATTGCTAAAGCAGAAATAACATTTGCATCTAAACCTGTATTTAATGTGGTCCATGTATTACCGTAGTTTGATGACCAATAAACACCTCCACCAATAGTTCCTAAAAAAATATTATTTCCACTTATAGTAATTGCATCAACTTCATAAATCAACGTATCTATCCCTATCCAATTGTTACCATTATTTGAAGATTCATATAAACCATTTCTTATCCCTGCAAATATTTTATTACCACTAAGAGCAAAGGAATAGATAACAGGATTAATTGGCAATCCATTATTCATAGCTGTCCAATTATTTCCACCTGGGATAAATCTAAATATACCAAAAGAAGGGATTCCTGCAAAAAAAGTATCCCCTTTTATAGTCAAACAATTAACCCATTTATAATATCCAGTATAAGGATTGCTAGGTAATCCATTATTCAATGTTGTCCAACTATTTCCATTATCACCGGACAAAAATATACCATAAGCATTGGAACCAGCAATTATTGTATCTCCTTTTACTGCCAAAGATACAATCTCAATTGTATCTTCTAACGAAGTAGGATACCAATTATTACCATTATTTGGTGAATAAAGTAAGCCATATCCAAAGATATTCGGAGGATAAGTATTAGAATTAATACCGGCCAAAATATTATTTCCACTTAAAGCCAATGCATTTGCGCCCGTGCTATCAGGTATTCCTGTATTAATTTTATTCCAATTATTTCCATTGTCGGATGATGAAAAAATATCATAATTAGTTCCTGCAAAAATAATATTTCCTTTAGTGATCATTGATAATACCCACGTAGTATCAAAGTTTGTTCTTTGCCACTGTGCATTTGCACTCAAGCCAGAGAATGCGAGTATTGCAATAATGAGTAAAACTTTATTCATACCTGAAAAATTTACTTTACAAATTGATGCTATAAAATTACACATAATTATTATTCCAAGTTTATTTTCAGGTTAATTTAGTTCTTTATTTATCGAAAAAAGAGATTTGACAACTTTCAAAAAGTTGTAAAATCTCTGTCAAAAATATGTTTAATCCATTGGTAAATAATTTAAAGCATTGCTTGTTTGGACAAGTTGAGTTCTAAAGTATGCTCGTTGATGTCAACGGGATAACTTTAGCCGTTAACCTGAATTATTTTGGTTTGTTGTACTTAAATTTATGCCAACATTTAATTAATTACCGGTTTATCCTAACATTGCAGAAGTAATTCATTTCACTATAGTAATCTGTTTTTATAAGAGTATCAAACATCCGGGGACAACAAGGACCTCAGGAATAAGTTATAAGTCTGCTCCGAAAAGATAAAAAGGAAAAAATGCCGCAAAAACACCAAAACGTGAAACCCCCAAAAAGGCAGGTAATTAATAAATTGCTTTTAGTGAAGTTTTGTGCATTCGTGTTTTTGTGGTAAAAATGACTTTTCATAGTACGCTCAAGCTTTGAAACCCCATTGACCATAACCTCCAATGACCATTAACTAATCACCATTGACTAATGACTAGTGGCTAGTGACCATTGACTAATGTCGAAAGACTCCACTGGCATTAAGATCCAAAATATCCTTTAAATTCCCGCTGGCATAATTTTTGGGCAATCCACAAACGCTAGCAAACAAACCTGAAATATATTTGATGAGATTTTTTTTACATACTGTAATTGCCATGTTATTGGCATTGTCTTTTCCCGCCAATTCTTTTAGCCAGAAAGATTCAGCAAACACTAAAATGTCATTCGATTTGGGGCTAACAAGGGGTGGCCGCCACAACATTAACTTGATGCCCGTTTTTAAGCGGGTCAGAACAAAAGATCTGAGAGAAACCGAAATCCTTTTTCCTTTCTATGGCATCAAACACAATTATGTAAAACACACCAAAAGCTCTCACCTTTTTCCAATCTACCTTAGCGACAGTACGGCAAACACACACGATTTCCGTTTTCTGACAGTGTACTATCCCAGCATACTTCATGTTTCCGGTGATAAATCAAAAGACCTGCATTCAGTAAAGTTTATTGACCTGGCGCCTGAAATTAATTTTATGGAATTCACAAGATCCAAAGACGGGCGGTATGTGCAGAACAATATGCTCTTTTTCTTTTGGTATGGCAAAGACCAGGTTAAACAAACCTCGCACCTGATCTTTTTCCCGCTTTACTGGTCGTTTCAGAATAAGGAGAATTACACCAGGACATTGTTTCCGCTTTTTCTTTCGGGCACCTACGATGAACACCGCGGAAAATATTTGGCCGTCACTCCTTTTTACTGGCATCTGAAGAAGGACGATCTCACACGCGATATATTTTTCCCGTTCTGGTGGTCAGAAAGATCAGGAAGCAACGGGAATATTGCCAGGAAAAATACTGTGTTCCCTATTTACTGGTCACACACAGACAAGGAAAGCAGCAGCAAAGTGATTTTCCCTTTTATCTGGAGTTTTTCAAATCAACAGTATCATTCGTTCACGGTATTCCCTTTGTATTCAAAAAAAGTGTCAGCCGATGGAAGTTACAGCAGGCTTATGATCACTCCGTTTTTTTGGGAAACAAAAGATCACGACAGGCAAAAAGATGTGTTGTTTCCGTTGTGGTGGCACAGCAAGTGGGGCACCGGCGAAAATGCAGGACACACGGATGTGCTTTTCCCTTTTTACCGGGCGTATAAGGACAAGCAAAGAAGCAGCAATGTGTTGTTCCCGTTTATCTGGAGCTTCACAAATCCACAGCATCATTCGCTCACCATATTTCCTGTTTATTCAAAAACAGTTTCTACCGATGGCAACCACAGCAGGCTGATGTTCACTCCTCTTTTTTGGGAAACAAAAGATCATGATAAATTAACGGATATTCTGTTTCCCGTATGGTGGCGCTTCAAATCAGGCAGTGGTGAAAATGCTTCCAATTTCAGTACCTTGTTCCCGATCTTCTGGTCGTATAAAGCAAAGGGCACTAACAACACGGTGATATTTCCTTTTATCTGGGATTTTAATAATCCGAAATTCCATTCCTACACTGTTTTTCCGCTATTCTCTGTGAGTGGCGCCACCGACAATAGCTTCCATACGCTGATGATAACGCCATTGTTCTGGCAGAAAAGAAATCTTGACGACAGGAGCACCGTGCTGTTCCCGATAGCGTGGTTTACTAAAAAGAAAATAGCAGGGTGGACCAATACTTCAGGAATTATGTTTCCGCTATACTGGTCGTACAAAAGTACGGCGCCCAATGGACATACAACAGGCTATAAAATTTTATTTCCTTTTGTATGGAAAATCAACGACGTCATTTATTCGTCATTTACCTTTTTCCCTTTTTATTCAAAGGGCATCTCGTTCGATAGCACATCAACTCACGAAATGATCACCCCATTGTTCTGGCATTTCAAAAACCATGAAAATATTTCGACGGTACTGTTTCCGCTGTGGTGGTACACTAAAACCGTCGTGAATGGCAATGCGAAATACACCTCGACATTATTTCCTTTGTACTGGCATTTTAAAGATCATCTTCATGAAAGGGATGTATTGTTTCCTTTGTATTGGCACTATACCAATGGGCTTTATAGCACAACAAGCATATTCCCGTTTTTTTCCGGGGGCAAATCACTTGATGGTAGTTTAAATCATTTGATGATCACTCCGCTTTTCTGGAAAATAAGGAATGGGGATAGGAAATGGGATATTTTCTTTCCTTTTTACTATTCCTATAAAGATAAAATCAGGGACAGAAAAGTTGTATTTCCGCTTATCTGGATCATAAAGGATACTGCTTATCAAACCGTGTCAATAGCTCCTTTAATTTCTACCGGACATTCGCACGATAACAGAACAGCCTATACCATGGCATCACCATTGTTCTGGCATTTTAAAAATCCAAATGGCTATAGTTATACTTTTTTCCCGTTGTGGTGGTACAGCAAAAAAGGAACGGGTGACAATGAATTTAAGTCAAACATCCTGTTCCCACTCTGGTGGTCGTATAAAGATAAAGAGAAAAACAACAAGATATTTTTCCCGCTGGTGTGGAGCTTGAACAATAAGAATTATCACTCCTTTACTATATTCCCCCTGCTTTCAACAGGTCACACACCTGATGGAAAATATCGCCACCTGATGTTTACTCCCTTGTTCTGGCATTTTAAAAATCCAGATGGTTACAGTAATGTGTTGTTCCCGTTCCTGTGGAATTTCAGAAAAGGAGTTGGCGACAATGCTGAGAATACAAATATCATTTTCCCGTTCTACTGGTCGTATAAAAACAAAGAGACGGACAACAAGATATTTTTCCCGCTTGTGTGGAGTTTGAACAATAGCCGTTACCATTCTTTTACGATATTTCCGCTGCTTTCAACGGGTCACACCCCTGATGGAAAATACAGCCATTTGATGTTTACTCCTTTGTTCTGGCATTTCAAAAACCCCGATGGTTGCAGCAATGTTTTGTTCCCGTTCCTGTGGAATTTCAAAAAGGGAGTTGGGGATAATGCTATAACAACAAATATTCTTTTCCCGTTCTGGTGGTCATATAAATACAAGGAGACAAACAACAAGATATTATTCCCTTTGGTGTGGAGTTTGAACAATAAATATTACCACTCCTTTACTATATTCCCCCTGCTTTCAACCGGACATAGTCCTGATGGTACATACAGCCATCTTATGTTTACTCCCTTGTTCTGGCATTTCAAAAACCCCGATGGAAGCAGCAATGTATTGTTCCCATTACTGTGGAATTTCAGAAAAGGAGTTGGCGACAATGCTGTGAATACAAATATCATTTTCCCGTTCTACTGGTCGTATAAAGACAAAGAAACAAACAACAAGATATTTTTCCCACTGGTGTGGAGTTTGAACAATAAATATTACCACTCCTTTACCATATTCCCCCTGCTTTCAACCGGACATACACCTGATGGGAAATACAGCCATCTAATGTTTACTCCCTTGTTCTGGCATTTCAAAAACCCCGATGGAAGCAGCAATGTATTGTTCCCAATACTGTGGAATTTCAGAAAAGGAGTTGGCGACAATGCTGAGAATACAAATATCCTTTTCCCGTTCTACTGGTCATACAAGGATAAGGATAGAAACAAAAAGATATTATTCCCTCTGTTGTGGAGTTTGAACAATAACTATTACCACTCCTTTACAATATTCCCTCTGCTTTCAACAGGTCACACCCCTGACGGGAAATTCAGCCATCTGATGTTTACTCCCTTGTTATGGCATTTCAAAAACCTTGATGGATACAGCAATATCTTGTTCCCATTATGGTGGAATAGTAAGAGTGGCACAGGCGACAAAACAGTAAGAACAAACGTGATCTTCCCTCTTTACTGGTCGTTTAAGAATGCTACGAAAAACAACATGATCCTATTCCCTTTGGTTTGGGATCTGAGGAATGCTCATTACAGTTCTTTTACCCTTTTGCCGCTGGTTTCTTTTGGTCATTCTGCTGATAAAACTTTAAAGTATTTCGTTTTTACGCCTGTTTTCTGGAGCATTCACCATGCAGATTCAAGAAGAGTAACTTTGTTCCCGTTTTTCAGTTATTACGATAATAAATCGGGAGTGTCGGATTTCAATATCCTGTATTTTGTGTTTCATTATCGCAAAGAGACTGACAAAAAAGTAATGGATCTATTGATGCCTTTATGCCATTTTGAAAAGCGGACCAACTACACTTATTTCAGGTTTGCACCCTTGGTGTGGTATAAAAATTCACCAAAAGATAAATTCTTTTCCATCCAGCCTTTCTATTATCACGGCAAAGATTCGACTTCTGAGAGCTATAATATTTTTTGGCAACTGTTCACTTATCAAAATGTTTTCAATGTCAAAAAGTCAAGGAATTTCCTTTGGAAAGCTGTGTTCTCGGATAAGTACAATAATGGCGATCATGAATTCCGGATACTTTATTTCTTATATGCCAACATGAAAAAAGAAGGAAAAACAGAGCATACTTTGTTCCCGCTTTATGAATCCTCGAAAGATTCAACAGGCTATAAATACAAGTCAGTGTTCTTTTATTTCTACAGGTCATTCAGCCGGAAAATTGAAGGGACAAATGAGTTCTATCGCGAAGTTGACTTATTCTGGTTTCTGCGTTTCCGCTCCAATTACAGTCAGCTTAAAGCAAAAGGGATAGATGAAAAAAAGATCAGGCAATAAATAATGGGTACCTACTTCGAATTAAATGTCTCCAACTTTATCTTCCGTACTTTTATTTTTGAAGATATTGGCTCTTCCGAATGTATTTTCACTTCATCGCCCGGCAGTATATCAAAATAATTATCGGATAGCTTCAGGTATTTATCATCAAGGCTGACGTAAACATTTTTCGCAAGTGTTTTTGATGAAAGGGATAATTCAATTTTATTATCAGAAATTTTAAGGGAACGTTTGATATTAGCTTTTGGCAATTTCAATAATTTGTAAGGAACAAAATAATGTACAGCCTGTGAGGCGAGGCTGTCGGCAATATACAAACGGGCTGCAAAAAACAATTTATTGTTTGCAGAAGTATCCTTAATAATGGAAGCAACCGGGATCGTGAAACAACAGGATGATGATAAAGGCTGAATGGTAATGAGCGTATCTTTCTGCCATATTTTCTTTCCGTTAAAATCAGAAAGAAAAATGCAGAGCTTCGCCTTAGTGGTTTTCTGAACATCAGAAACAACAAAGGTTTCCAGCGTTTTGTTTTTTTCAGTGACTGTAACGAGAATATCAGAATATGCCTTTTTAACGAAGTACTGCAATGCTTTCCATCTACCATAGTAGTCCATACCCGACCATGAAACTCCCGGCCAGCAATCATTGAATTGCCAGTAAAGCGTACCCATGCAATAAGGGCGTGCACGACGATGTGCTTCAATGGCTGTAGTGATTCCATTTGCCTGCAAAAGCTGGCTTAAATACGTGTAATGCTTCACAGCATTTTTATGGTCTGTTGCATTATAATAATCACGCAAGAGATAATTGTCTATAGTCTGGAAGCCCTGCGGATGCTTGTTGTGCCAGAAGGGATTCATGTTATCGCCTGCTGAAGAAGTTTTAAAATCCAGATAGGTTTTCATGGTTTCATCAGCAGGATAAGCCTGGAAACCGTACTCGCTCATAAAGCGCCCTATCTTATTTTCATACATGCTGAATGGTTCCATGCCCCACCATACACCCCAGTAATGCGAATCACCTTCAAGAAGACTTTCCTTTCGTCCCCAGCCGTACTTTGGAGATGAAGGCCAGTAAGGTGTTTTGGCATCGAAAGTATTTACAACATTCTTTATTAGGGTATCAAAAAGCAGGGTGTAATTATTCCATATTTTTGCTGAGTCGTTTGCAGAATAACCATACTGTTTCTGCCAGTCCCAGTTGTACCAGCCCTCACTTATTTCATTGTTTCCGCACCACAAAGCAATGCAGGGATGATTGGTTAAACGGTTGACCTGATACGTTGCTTCATTCTTTACATTGTTCAGAAATGCAGTATCGGCTGGATACATGCCGCAGGCAAACATAAAATCCTGCCAAACAAGAATACCTTTTTCATCACAGAGATCATAGAAATTGTCATCTTCGTAAATGCCGCCACCCCATACGCGCAGCATGTTCATGTTGCAATCAACAGCAGTATTGATAAGCTTTTCATAGTCATTTTTTGAAACACGGGGAATGAAATTATCAGCAGGAATATAATTGGCGCCCTTCATAAAAACAGGAACACCATTCAGTTTAAAATAAAAAGACTTTCCAACAGAATCCGGTCGCTGAACAAGCTCAATGGTGCGTATTCCTACCTTACAACTATCGGAACAGATTTTTTTACCCCCTTTATTAATGTCAAATTCGAAATGATAAAGATTCGGATTCCCTATGCCGTTTGTCCACCATAGTTGCGGATCATTTATAATAAATTTTAAAGGAATACTGTTTAATCCTTTTGCTAGTGCGATGGTTTCTTCCTGTAAAATTTTACCGTTATATTGGTCTTTGAGAACAATTTTACATTCCTGGTATTTATCGGAAGTAGCAAATGCAACAAGATGCAGATTGGCTTTTGTGGAAGTAACTGTATCCGTATAATAAGTCACGTTTTGAATCTTAATATCGTTCCATGCTTCCAGATAAACAGGTTTCCATATTCCGCAGGTGACATATCTTGGGGACCAATCCCATCCATATTGATATTGCGCTTTGCGTGTATAAACCCTGATTCCGCCGGGCAATATGTATTTTGATTTTGAAGAATCCTGCATTCCAATTTTCACTGCTGATTGAAAAACCACACGTAACAGGTTATCTTTCTTTTTAAGCAGCGGCTTGCAATCAGTCTGCC
>CAISZK010000056.1 GCA_903889915.1 uncultured Bacteroidota bacterium | reverse complement strand
TATTCATATTCCTCAAAATCCTATAGCATCTTTCATTGTAGATTCCGCCTGTATTGGCCATCCACTTACATTTACGGATCAAAGTTTAAGTAATGAAGGAACAATTAATTCATGGGACTGGAATTTTGGAGATGGAACTACCCATGCTACCACACAAAATGCGACACATACTTACCTTGCTGCTGGTAATTATAATGTCATACTCACAATTCAAACCAATATTGGCTGTCAGAATTCCATTACCCATCCGATAACCGTTGTTAGTTCTGCCGCACCTCCGGGAAATTTTACACTCTATTCTCCGATAAACAATTTCTCAACGTACGATAGTATTATAAATTTTGCCTGGAATTCATCCACAAATGCATTTTCCTACATTTGGCAATATTCAACAGACCCCGGTTTTGGCGATATTCTTTTATCCGTTCCGGATATTTATGGGAATACTTACCAGACAACTATTGACACATTGAATGATTTTTACTGGAGAGTATTGGCAATTGGCATTTGTGGTGACACTACTTATTCAAATGTTTTTGAGTTCAAACGTTTCTCACCATCTCAGCTTCCGGGTATTAATCTCTGGTTGCGCGCTGATGATCCATCAACCTTAATAATGAACGGAGCTAATGTTGTTCAGTGGAAAGATGCAACCCATAGTGGAAATCCTAACAATGTTGCTCAGAATGACGTAACCAAACAACCTTTGTTGATTAATAATGCGCTGAATAATTTACCTGTGGTTCGTTTTGACGCCAACGCCCATAATTATATGGATGGCGGAGATATTCTGGACATCAACACTAATGATTTTTATGCTTTTATTGTTGGAAAAGCCAGCAATGATGTAGCTATTTATTTCACCAAATCAGCAGCCGGTGCTATACCCAACCGGTATGGTTTATATTATCAGGGGCAACAGGTTCACTTCTATTATGATGATCAGAGCAATATTCATTATCAGATGGATGTTCCAAGAACAAATGGAATGTATGAGCTTTTATATTCGCGCATTGTAAGGGGAGATGCGAAAATGTATCTGAATGATAGTTGCAGTCTTCTTGGAGAAAAGGCAATTTATCCATCTTACAATATTAACTCCACTTTCAATTTTCTGCTTGGCGCTTCATTGCCAGCAAGTGGTTCATTACCTCCAATTGGTTTCTCATCAGTTGATATTGCAGAACTCATTATTTGTAATGCTTCCTTAACACCAACGCAATTAATAAATACTCAGAATTATCTTCTTCAAAAATATTTTCCGAGCCAGTATGTGGCACCCGTTAACCTTGGACCTGATATTTATTCAAATAATTTATGCCCGGTTACTTTGGATGCAGGAAGCAGGTTTTCACATTTCATTTGGTCAAACGGTGATACTACTCAAACCATCTCGGTTTCTACAGGTGGTTATTACAGTGTGACTGCGACTACAGGTTGCGGTTATTCTTCAGTGGATAGTATTTTTGTAAACAAACCCATTATCCATGCTCATGATACTATTGGTTGCTTTGGTTCGAGTGTTACATTGAATACCGGTCTTAGTTCTCCCTACGCTTTCAACTGGCAAAATCTTACATCAACAGCAAGTTCTTTCTCTACTATTGCTCCTGATACTGTAAGGCTTATTGTTACTGACTATTTAGGTTGTTCTGTTACAAAAAACATTGTTGTTTCTGCCGACAGTTTTAAATTAAAAGTTTCTATTGGTGGTAATTCTTTAAGTAAATGTATTGGGGATACAATTTCCTTAGCTATCGGTGCTAATTTAACTGTAAATTATCTTTGGTCTGATGGAACATTGGTTTCAGATAGTACTCATTATACTATCACACATAATTTGTCAACAGGAGATTCACTTCATTTAACAATAACTGATAATATGGGATGTACCGCCAATTTTACATCAGAAATTATTACTCATGGAACCGATCCTTATGTTTCATTCATTGCCTCCTCAGCTTGTGAACAGGACCCAACGCATTTTACCAATCAATGGGTAATTCCTCCTCTTGCCAGTGTGGATCACTTTCTGTGGAATTTTGGTGACACTTCAACATCGCATCTTGATAGTTTAAATGCTAACCCAACCCATCTTTATAATACTCCGGGTATCTACAATACTTCGCTTACTGTTGTTACTAATCAGGGGTGTTTTAAAACTATTACCGAACCCGTATATTTATATTCTAAACCTCAGGTTGTATTCACTCCTTTTCTAGCTTGTACAAATGTTCCATTGCAATTTCATGATCAGTCCACCTGTATTTTTGGAAATGATTCTATCTGGCAATGGACAATTAATGATCCGAATAATCCACAAATTGATTCGGTCCAAAATCCGATACACACATTTGATTCAGTTGGTAATTATAATGTTCACCTTGTTGTTATTTCCAATCATGGATGTATGAATTCTATTAATGAAAATGTTCATGTCCGTTTCGCCCCCATCGTAGGATTTTCGTTCAATAATGTTTGTGATGGTTCTCCAGTATATTTCAGCGACACATCTCATACCCAACCTCAAGCTTCAATTTATTTATGGAATTGGAATTTTGGCGATGGGCAAACAAGCAACCAGGAAAATCCAAGTACGATATTTATCAATGGCGCCGGTACTTATCCAGTAACACTAACTGTTAAAGCAATCAATGGATGTGTTTCTTCCGCGACAGATAGTGTAACTATTCACGGATATCCTAATGCCATACTGACTATTGGGGATATTTGTTCAAATACTCCGGTTACCTTTAATGACAGCAGCACAGTGCATTCTCCGGATTCAATAGTTTCACATTTATGGAATTTTGGGAGTTATGGTACCTCAACTTTAACTTCACCCACAATGACTTTCCATAGCAACGGTGTTGAAAGTATTCCGGTTTCTCTGACAGTAGTATCCAGTGCAGGTTGCAAAGATTCAGTACATACCATGGCAAATATTTTCCCTGTTCCGGTTTCCAATTTCTTACCCGATAATTTCTATGGAATAGCTCCTCTTCAGGTTTGTTTTACTAATAATTCCGACAGCGCAGTTAATTATTTGTGGAATTTTGGCAACGGAGAGATCAGTTCTCTGGAAGACCCGTGTTACACCTACCAGTATAATGACACCTTTAATGTTTCTCTTGTTGTGCAAAATCAATATGGCTGCAAGGATTCCAGTTCGAGACAAATATTTGTGATACCAACAAGAGCCGATATTGCTGTTACCAATGTTAGTTCAACAACGCAGGGAAATTTCGTTACTCTCACAGCTGATATAACAAACCTTGGCACCCGAAGCGTTTATGCAATTGACATTTATGCAAAAACTGCAGGTGGTACTGTTTTCAAAGAAACATGGTCTAATTTTACGAACCCTCTTCTTACAGGACAACTCATCACTTATACATTTAATGCAAAATATGAGATATCACAGGAGCAGGCTACAGATTACATTTGTGTTGAAGCTGAAATTGTGAACTATAACCCTGATGATAATCCGGCTAACAATGAGCAATGCCTTGCACTGACAAGCCATTTTGTGGCATTTGATCCTTATCCAACTCCTGTAAACGATCTTGTTCACATTGATTTTATTCTACCATTTGCTGATCAGGTACAAATTGATCTTTATGACGCAAAGGGAGCTTATATCAAAAAAGTGTATTCTGATATGGGTGTCGAAGGACTAAATAAACTTACCCTAGATGTATCATTGTTGAATCTCGGCGTTTATACTTATCGAATTACCTTTAGAGATAATTTTAAAATTCTGAGGTTTGTGAAATTTTAGATTGAAAGAATTGATAATCTGAGAAGCTTTTCAGATTTTGAATTAGTCAATGTCTTCTTTAAGCTTAACATATCAACAATCCATGGAATATGTTTAATACATATCTTAAATTATCAAGATTTTAGAGTTACAATAAAGGTTAAAAAAGGATACAGTCATGCAAAAATAGCTATTTTTGCATCAATTTAGAGGATGGTTCTTATGGATGTATGCATGCATGTTTCATACAATAAAAATAACAATAATCAGACATTTTACTATGCCTAATTTGATTCGTTGTTATTAGTAGGTAATTTTAATAAGAACTATTATGTTTCAAATGAAAAGCGAAAATGACAAATTTCATTAAAAAATTAATTCCAACATATATTAAAGATTATATAAAAAAACAAATCTTAAACACACAACAAAATGGAAATCTTTTGAATGTGACTGAAAAGAATTTTTATTGCCCTGTTTGTAATGAAAATATTACTCATTTTGAAAGATTACAAGATTTTTATTTTGAAAAATTAGATAAAGTTCAAAATGTACACTCTTTTTTTCATTCAGAAACGTTTCATTATTTAAAATATTATTGTTCTAACTGTTATAGTTCTGACAGAAATAGATTATACGCACTCTATTTGAAAGCGGTATTTGAAAAACAAACAAAAGAAGTTACTTTTTTAGATATTGCACCTGATCAGAATTTATCGAATTGGATAAAAAGTTTTCCAAAAGTAAATTACAGATCAACAGATTTAAAAATGGAAAATGCTGATGACAAAGTTGATATTACATGTATGCCTATGTATAAAGATGGCAGTTATGATATCGTTTTATGCTCGCATGTACTTGAGCATGTTGTGGAGGACAGAAAAGCTATTTCTGAAATATATAGAATTTTGAAACCAGATGGATTTGCAATTATTATGGTTCCATTAGCCTTATTATTAGAAGAAGATTTAGAATGTGATGATTATAACACTGACGATTTAAGATGGAAGTATTATGGGCAAAACGATCATGTTCGTATGTATTCAAAGCCCGGATTTAAAAATAAATTAAATAATGCAGGATTTAAAATTAGTGAATTCGACATCAATTATTTTGGGGAGGAGACCTTTAATAAATGTGGAATTCATCATCGTTCAGTTCTGTATATTGTAAATAAATGAAAACCATATACGTTACACAACCCGCTCTGCCTCCGCTTGAGGAATTTATCCCATACCTTGAAAAAATATGGGAAAGTCATATTCTTACCAATAATGGACAATTTCACCAGCAATTAGAAAAAAAACTTTGCGAATACCTAGGAGTAAATTATATTTCATTATTTGCTAATGGCACTCTTGCTTTAATAACAGCTCTTCAGGCATTAAAAATTACGGGCGAAGTAATTACCACTCCCTTTAGTTTTGTAGCTTCTACTCATTGTTTACACTGGAATGGGATAAAACCGGTCTTTTGTGATATTGAAAATAATCAATTTACAATTGATCCTGAGAAAATTGAAGCTTTAATAACTCCCGCTACTACTGCTATTCTACCCGTACATGTTTATGGAAATCCATGTGATCATGAAAAAATTAAAAAAATTGCGGAAACCAATAAACTTAAACTGATTTATGACGCTGCACATGCTTTTGGAGTAAAAAAAGATGACATTTCAATATGTAATTGGGGTGACCTTTCCATATTAAGCTTTCATGCAACTAAGGTTTTTAATACCTTTGAAGGAGGTGCAATTATATGCCATGATGCTGAAATGAAACAGCATATTGATGATTTAAAGAATTTTGGCTTTCACGATGAAGTTACTGTTGTAGCTCCAGGTATTAATGCCAAAATGAATGAAGTGCAGGCTGCTATGGGTTTGCTACAGCTTAAGTATATTAACAGGTCCATTGAAAAACGAAAACTGATTTCAGAATTTTACCAAGAGGAGTTATATGCTACACCTGGCATTACTTGCATGAAAATAGCTGAAAATATTGATTATAATTTTTCTTATTTCCCTGTTTTAATTGATTGCCATAAGTTAATGAAATCCAGAGACGAGGTTTATGAGAAACTTAAAGCGCAGGGAATTTTTACGCGTCGGTATTTTTATCCTCTTATTAGCAATTATGCACCTTACGCAGGGTTGGAAACTGCTAATAAGGAGAATCTGAAAATTGCCAATGATATTGCAGAAAAAGTGCTTTGCCTACCTATTTATCCAGACCTTGAAATATCATCTGTAAAGAAAGTTTGCAAAATCATTAAGGCATAAAATTAATATGAAACTAGCCATCATGCAACCATATTTTCTACCATATATCGGTTATTTCCAATTGATCAATGCTGTGGATAAATTTGTGATATTGGATGATGTGAATTTTATTAAAAAGGGATGGATCAATAGAAACAGAATTTTGTTTAATCAAAAAGAATATCTATTCACAATCCCTCTTGAAAAAATTTCACAAAATAAACTCATAAATGAGATTAATCTCGTCATTGATACAAAGTGGAAAGATAAATTATTGAAAACTATTAGCACAGCTTATAGAAAGTCACCGATGTTTGTTAAAGTATTTCCACTTGTTGAAAATATTATCCGTTTTGAAAACAATCATTTATCAGAATACCTTTTTTATAGCATATCAAAACTTTGTGAATATTTACGTATTGGTACCCACATTATCAAAACTTCCAGCAGTTATAATACTAAACAGTTAAAGGGAAAGGAAAAAATAATTGAAATTTCCGTAAGGGAGAATGCTACCGAATATATTAATCCTATCGGTGGAATTGAACTTTATAATAAAAAAGATTTCATGGCAAAAAACATACAATTGTTTTTTTTAAAAAGCAATAATATAGAATATAATCAAGGCGGTGGTTTATTTATGCCCTGGTTGTCAATAATTGATGTGATGATGCATAATTCAATAGAGGAGATTAATTGTTTGTTAAATCAATATTCTTTAGTGGACAATGAATAAATCTGTACATAATCTTGGATGCCTTTTTGTTGAAATTGCCACTGCCAACCAGGAAAAACCTGCTTTGAAATTATTGAACGGCAGTTGTATTTCATATGGACAGCTAAATGAGCTTTCATGTAAAATTGCAAATTATTTATTAAAGATTGGATTGAAACAAGGTGAGGTAATTGCAATATTCAATAATAAAACAGTTGAGGCTTATGCCTTGATGATTGCTTGTTTAAAAATCGGTGCGGTTTATTCTAATCTTGATTATAACAGCCCTTTAGAACGCTTGAAAAAAATGATTGCAATATGCAAGCCTGTATTGTGTTTTTCGGAGAGCACATATACTGAAAATTTGAAATCCTGTAGTGTTCCGGAAAACAAAATTGTTGATTTTAACTCCAATGAATTTATAAGCAATTTGAATATTCACAAAAGTTCATTGTCTGATACATATTTTAATGTCCCTGGAATTGCTCCTGCATATATAATGTTTACTTCGGGATCAACTGGTTTTCCAAAAGGTGTTGTAATTCCTCATGAAAATATTTTAAGGTTTATTGCCTGGACAAAAATTGCTTATAATACAAGCATAGATGATGTTTTCACAAACATTAATCCAATGCACTTCGACAATTCCGTATTTGATTTTTATGCATCATTATTTAGTGGGGCTTCATTAGTTCCGGTGACTGAAAGCCTGGCAAGGAATCCTCGTAAATTGATTGACATACTAAATATTATTAAACCAACAATATGGTTTAGCGTTCCTTCCATGCTGGTTTACGCACTAAAATTAAGAGCTTTAAATAAAAATGACCTTTTATGCTTAAGAATTGTATCATTTGGTGGTGAAGGATTCCCGAAAAATCAATTGAGGAATTTGTGGGAGTTGTGGGGTAATCGAATCAAATTTATTAATGTTTATGGCCCGACAGAATGTACTTGTATCTGTTCGTCATATGAAGTTACGGCATCAGATATGCAGAAGGATGAATTGCTACCGCTTGGTGAAATGTTACCCGGTTTTGGATTTCTGATACTTGATGAATTTGGAAAAATCACTGATAGTGGTGAGATAGGTGAATTATTTATTACAGGACCAAATGTTGGTTTAGGATATGTAAATAGCCTTGAACAAACAGCAGAGGTTTTTGTGCAACATCCTTTTATTACAGATCATAAAGAAATTATTTATAAAAGTGGCGACCTGGTAAGTATAAATAATGTGGATAAATTATTATATTTTTGTGGAAGAAAAGATAACCAGATCAAAAGAATGGGTTATCGTATCGAGTTGGAAGAGATTGAACACGCGATTGGTTCTTTAAAATATATTGAGGAAAATGCTGTAGTGTATGTAAAATCAAAACAGGATATTGGTAAAATTGTTACCTTTGTAAGTTCAAATGTTAATGATGAAAATAAGATCACTATGGATTTATTAAACTTATTGCCTTCATATATGATTCCTGACGAATATGTATTTTTGGAATATTTGCCTAAAAATATGAACGGTAAAATTGACAGATTAAAATTAAAAGAGGAGTATAGTAAATGAAGAAAAAATTATTAATGTTCGGAACGGGAAAAATTTCAGAATGCATTTCCTATTTTTTTGAAAGAGATAGTGAATTTGAAATTTGCGCTTATGCTGTAGATGATGTATTCAAATCGTCTAAGCAATTTAATAATAAACCGGTTGTTAAATTATCTGAATGTGCAGCGCAATATCCATCTTCTGACTACCAAGTTTTTGTTGCTGTTGGTTATCAGGGAATGAATCAATTACGCAGAATTAAAATAGATTTCTTTAAGGAGAATGGATACGTGTTTGCAAATTATCAAAGTCCATCAGTAAAAGGAAATTTTAGCCTGGGCGAAAACAGTATTGTTATGGACGGAGCCTTAATTCAACCCTGTGTAAAATTTGGAAATAATGTATTTGTTTGGGGCGGCGCCATGATTGGGCATCATGCGGTTATTGAAGATAATTGCTGGCTCACGGGCGGCTGTCTGATTGGCGGCAGTGTAAGAATGGGCTTAAATTCGTTTATAGGTTTGGGTGCGGTAGTGGGACACGAAGTCAATATTGGCGAAAAGTGTATGCTTGGTGCAGGTACTATCGCATGCAAATCAATTCCCGCAGGTACAGTGCTTGTCGCTCCGAACACAGAACCGCATCGCTTGAATTCCGACCAATTTATACGCATGTCATCTTGTTTCAGAACTTAAATAAAATTTTTATTATGGAAAAAATTAATGATATAATTAGCAAAACTTTTAAATTATCAGCAGAAGAATCCCTGAAAAATCTTGGAATGAATCAGGTGGCGAAATGGGATTCCATTACTCACATGGACTTAATTGTTAATATTGAAAATGAATTCAACATACAGTTATCAGGTGATGATATAGCTGAGATGATAACTTTCGATGCGATAAGAGAAACAGTTAAAAAATACATTTCCTGATATGGATATTAGAGATGCCAGAATAATTATTACTGGTGCAGGTTCGGGTTTTGGAAAGGCAATGGCCCTGCAATTTGCAAAGCAGGGAGCAAAAATAGCAGCAATTGACATTAACCCGGATGTGTTAGAAATAATAAAAACAGAATGTCCCGGCATTCAAACATGGGTTTGTGATGTTGCAGACAATGCTCAGGTGGAAATGACAGTTAATGAAATATTTTCTAAATTTAATGGCTTGGAAGTTTTAATTAACAATGCCGGAATCATGAGGAATGCTCCATTGGTGAATATAATGAGCCGCCCTGATTCCAGGCACTCTATCGAATTATGGAATAGGGTAATTGAGGTAAATCAAAATTCTGTTTTTTTTATGACCCGATCGGTAGCCGATAAAATGATTAAGAACCGCAATAAGGGTATTATTTTAAATATCAGTTCCATATCAGCCAGAGGAAATATTGGCCAAACAGCCTATGCAGCATCAAAAGCAGCAGTGGAAGCAATGACAAAAGTTTGGGCTAAAGAACTTGGACGGTTTGGAATAAGATCAGTAGCCATTGCTCCTGGTTTTATGGATACCGCAGGAGCTCATGATGCACTGGAAGAAAAAATGTTATCGCAATGGATAGATAAAACTCCTCTGAGACGTACAGGAACTATTGAAGAAGTTGTTAAAACAGTGCTTTTTGCTATTGAGAACGACTTTATAAATGCTGAAGTAATTAATGTAAACGGAGGGTTAACAATTTAAGCATAAAATGGATTTTAACATAAATACAGAGAGACTTTTATTACGCACTCCAATATTATCAGATGTGGATGAGCTATTTGTTTTAATGTCTGATATAAAACTTATTCAATTTTTGACATGGGAACCTCATACAAACATTGAAACTACCAAGGAAGTGGTACAAAGATTAATACTAGCTCAGCAGAATGACAATGGGTACCATTGGTGTGTTTGCCTGAATTACAAAATAATTGGACTTGTTTCATTAATAGATTTGAGAAGAAAAGTTAGAACCTGGATCATTAATCGTGCTGAATTATCATATTGGATCGGTTCTCAATTTCAGGGTAAAGGATATGCCACCGAAGCAAGCAAAAGCATTATTAATTTTGGGTTTCAAAATCTAAACCTGCATAAAATAATTATTGCACATGCAGCAGAAAATATTGAATCGAAAAGAATTTGTAACAAACTTAATTTTACACAATATGCTCACGAGCATGATGCTTTTTTTAAAAACAATAAATGGTACGATTTAATTTGGTATGAATTAATTAAAGTAAAAAAATGAAAAAAAATAATCTATACAAGAGTCCTTTTAACAGAAATAAATTAAAATTAGAAATAACTCATAAAAGTCAGGATAAAATAATAAGAGGTAAATTTATAGGTAATGATGAAAAAGAAATTTATAAAATAAATAATGGAATTCCTGATTTTACTTATCCCAAAGAATTAGCTCAGATTGACGAAACTACAAGAGCTAATTACGACAAACTAGCTGATGAATATGATAAATATGCAGACATTCCTTTCCAAACCTTCTATTCATCTCAGTTCGATGAGAGAGAAAAAATGACTGAAAAATTGAATTTAAAGGAAAATTCAAGTGTTTTAGAAGTGGGTGCTGGAGATGGAAGAGGATCAGAGCATATTGCAAAAAGACTTGGAAAATCTGCACATTTTTATGTCCAAGAGCTATCTTTAGCATTCTTAAAAAAAGCAATTGAAAGGTTAAGTAAATACGAAAAATCAACAACCATTGAATACTCAGTGGCTAGCGCAATGTATTTACCTTTTGCAGATAATACTTTTGATGCAGCATTACATTTTGGTGGGGTAAATACATTTTCAGATCAAAAAAGATTTTTTAAAGAAATTACTAGAGTTGTTAAGCCAGGAGGAAAGATTGTTGTTGGTGATGAAAGCATGGCTCCATGGCTAAGAGAAACTGAGATGGGTAAAATCATGATGAATTCAAACCCATTGTTACAATATAATATTCCTTTTGATTGTATACCGGTTGAAGCTAGAGATATTAAAATTGAATGGATATTATTAGGAGCTTTCTTTATATTGGAATTTACTGTTGGGAATGGAGAACCTGTTGCAAATTATCATATCCCAATTCCTAGTGAAAGAGGTGGAACACATTGGACGAGATATTATGGTGTTTTAGAGTGTGTTACGCCAGAAACAAAGAGGTTAGCACAAGCAGCTCGCGAAAAATTAGGTGTTTCTATGCATCAATGGTTAGACATGTTAATCAAACGAGAAGCTGAAATTATTTTAAAATAAATTAAATAACATACAATTACATGTGCGATGAAAACGAAATTTATTTGGAAAAAGAAAGGGAAGATATTTGAAAGGAATAAATTTTTTGAATGGTCTCAAACACACTCTACTTTGCCTACACCCTTCTTAATAAATAAAAATACATTGAGAATTTTTTATACTAGTAGGGATTCTGATCAGAGAAGTCGAATTTCTTATATTGATGTAAACCCAGATAATCCACAGGAAATATTTTTTGTGAATCCTGAGCCGATATTAATTTTAGGAAAATTAGGAACTCATGATGACATGGGAATGACTTCATCATTCATTTTACCAGTAAAGAATCGATATTACTTTTATTATAATGGATATAATATAGGAACAACTGCAAGATACCGGATTGCAATTGGTCTTGCAATTGGGGATAAATTTTGTCAAAATTTTAAAAAAAAATCAAGTGGACCAATAATGGACAGATCAATATTTGACCCTTGTGGATGTGCGACTCCATATATAATTTTTGAAGATGGAATTTATAAAATGTGGTATGCCTCTTTTACAAAATGGGAATTAATAAATGGAGATGCTGAACCTTTTTATAGAATTGCCTATGCTGAATCACGAGATGCAATTCATTGGAATCCCCAAAATCAAATTTGTATTGATTTTAATGAAGATGAAGGAGGAATTGTAAGACCTTCAGTAATGAAAATTAATAGCACTTATTATATGTGGTATTCTGTCAGGAAAAATACAAATTACCGAAATCAATTAGACAGTTCCTATAGAATTGGATTTGCTTTCTCAAACGATGGTGTTAAATGGAAGCGAAATGATAAAAATGTTGGAATTGATTTGTCACAAGAAGGTTGGGATTCTGAAATGATTTGTTATCCCAATGTGTTTCATTATAAAGACAAATTGTATATGTTCTATAATGGAAATGGATTTGGACAATCAGGATTTGGATATGCTGAATTAGAATTAAATGAAAAAAGTTAATATTTTTGAAAAATGGCACATCACACTGGAAAATTCGAGTATTTTAAGTTTGATAATAGCAGAAAACTTTCGGTAAATATTTAAACTAATTAGATAAAAATATTCCGTTAGCTATATAGAAGGAGCACTTTACAAGTTATTTTGGGCATATAGGCGTATTACGAGTTATTATGAGTTATGTAAAAGAATTTAAATAATTATTGGTCACATGAAAGAAATTGGCGTTTATAAAGGAGCATCATTTTTTTATTTGCCAAGCCTATAAAAATATTTAAAGCTGAAACTTTAACCCAAGTTCAAGGATCTGATTATCTTCGAGGACCATTGACAATGATATTGAAATGAAAATTGAACAAGATGAATATGCAAAATAACATGAACATTTCTCACGATAAATTAATAAACTGGAATTTAAAAACTAACATTCGTCCCGAAAATGGATGTTGTAGAAGAATTAGAATGCTTTTAAAAAGATAATCTTCACCTTTTTTTGTGGTTACCGGAACTCATAAGGTTGTAATAAAATATCTTCCTTTTATATGGGAGAGAATTACTCAACGAGGTACTGTTGGATTTGATTATTATAATTATGAATTATCACCAAACAAAACACTTGTTGTCAGCGAAATACATCCAAATCAAAAAGTTCATTTTATTCCAAATATTTTGATGTCATCAAGTTGTGTAATAAATTAAAATAAATTAATTTTAAATAATATGTCAATTCCATTGCTAAGTATTTGTTGCATGACATACAATCACGAAAATTTTATTCGTCAATGTTTAGATGGGTTTGTGATGCAAAAAACAACATTCCTTTTTGAAATTCTTGTACACGAGGATGCTTCTACTGATAATACAGCACAAATTGTAAAAGTCTATGAAGCAAAATACCCTGGCTTATTTCGTTGTGTTTATCAAACAGAGAACCAATTCCAAAAACAAAACACATTGATCAATATACTTTTTCCCATGGCCCGTGGAAAACACATTGCTCTCTGTGAAGGCGATGATTACTGGACAGATCCATATAAACTGCAAAAACAAGTGGATTTTTTAGAAGCAAATGAGGATTTTGTTATTTCTCATCATAATATGAAAATAATTTATGATGATGACAGAAAAGAGCATTTATCAAATTCGCCCGACCAGAAAGAAATAACTACAATAGAAGATCTTGCATTGGGCAATTATATATATACGGCGTCCTGTGTTTTTAGAAATGGTTTAATAAATGAATTTCCTAGTTGGGGCAAAAATTTGCCAGTTGGTGATTATGTTCTACATTTGCTAAATGCCCAATTTGGAAAGATAAAATATTTTCCTGTTGAAATGGGAGTATATAGAGTCACAAAAAGTGGATTGTGGGGACATAAATCCTTAATTGATATGCAATTAAAATGGATAAATATATTAAATGTGCTTATCGGAAAATTTGATGAAAAAGTCAATAATTTACTTTTTGAGCAGAAAACATTATTAATGCAAGGTATTATTGACTCTGTTGACAAAATAGTTGCTGAAAATCAGAGAAACAAAGAAAACTATGAACGTATCATTAACTCATACTCATATAAGTTTGGAGCTTTTTTATTGAAGCCATTTTCAAAACTAAAGAAAAAATTGAATGACTAATCATTTCGATTTTAGTCCCAATTTTAGCTATCAGAATTTTATTACAAATACTTGATTTTATATATGATCAGATTCTACAGGATTTTTAGTGACCCTCATGGATGATTGAATATTAATCTTATTGTGAGTTATCCGGAAAAGCATTTAAAGTTGTATCTATCAAGGAACTAATTGTTGTGGTTATTTCTACATATAAAATCCAACCAATTAATCTTGAACTTATCTCCAAAACAATGTTTAAAGTTTCTGGTTAAATACCCGATCTATATTTTCACACACAAAGAACTACGATTGTATTGGCGCTACGTGACTTGTAAGCTTAGTATTTAGCTACTTTTTGTATTGTTTTGGTCATGCCCATGTTTTTTCTTAAAGCTGTCGTCCAACCAATGTTTTGTCTTTGTTGGCGCGCGTTCCCCAACGCGAGGCCATCCGAAAACTCTCCCCACCCCACTCTATCCCACATATCATAAGCTATTGAACCAATTTAAATTCCTCAGTAGCAAAATTCGTCTTTGGCTTAATGTAAGCATAACCAGCATGTACGTTTTCATGTTTGACATTCTTCATTTTGTCTTCCATTTTAAATGTTGAAATAAGCATGCTTGAAATATTGACGATACTGCCATCCCTTAGTTCAAGCTGAGTATATTCATAAGGTGCGTATGGGTGCCGTCCACCGTAACCCACGAATTTAACGTTCAAAATATCTGACTTTAAAAAATTATATTCAGCATCACCAATGGTAATTTTAATTTCCTCATGACCTGAACTTATTGTAATGGTTTTATTCTTTGATTCTACGTAATATCTGTAATGCAGTCTGACATGGTATCCCATCAAAATTATTAATCCGGTTGCAAATATCGCAAAGGGAATATAAAAATGGACTATCAAAAAAAGAATAGTTAACAGCCACCAACCTACATAAAAAATGAAAGACAGTAAAAAAATGGCAGGGTATTTTAATGAGTAAGTAAATTTAAGTTCTTTAAAACTCTTTACAACACCGTGATAACCTTCTTCCGAAAATCCCAATTTGCTTTTTAAGATCGAAAAATTCTTATCAAAAAATTCCTTGCAAAGTTCATCTATGCTATTAGAATAAAAGTTGTTGCTGAGACAGCATTTGTCATCCTTTGAGCAGAAGGTAACTCTGTAACCGTTTTTTGCATTATGCTCAATAAGCAGAAAGTAAGTATCATCTGTGGAGAGGTAATATTTAATTTTGATATGACCTATTGTCCATGAATATTTAGAGTAGTGTTTATCATTTGCTTCATGCCTGAATATGTTGATAAAAGAATCATAATCTACCGAATGCTTATTAATAAACTCTCCGGATTCGTAATCAATATATTGGATCTTTAAGGTCGTCATATTTTTCATTATCGGTTACCTAACAGAAAATTTCAATAGTTTTCTCAATCATAACAACTTTACCACTTTCATTTCGTTGGTATTTTATAATGTGCTATCACGAATAGCCGATTAATCTTTGATACAACGAACTGAAACACCAAAACTTTTACTGAATAGATTGTATTTGAGTAAATAGCTTGATTCATTGGTCATCACCCTATACCAGGCATAATTGGTATCAATTTCAGCAGAGCTCCACCAGCAGCCCTGGTATCCGACATCGCCGTATTTTCCATCACCACTACGGAAACCGCCTGCAAGAGACGAAAATCCGCTGCTGTTGGTGGCGTCGGTGTTTGGTTTTGCCCAGCTCGAAACGGACTTCAAATTACCTCCTGAAATAAATTTACCTCCTGAATTATTTGAAAGTACTGCCCATTCAGTATCCGAAGGCAAATGCCAGCCTGAGGGGCATGCTTTTAGTGCTGCCTTCCATGTGTATAATCTTCCGTATTTGGTACAATTTGCAGTACTATCATTGTAACACCAACTGTCGGTTGTTTGATAATTCAGGTTTTCAGCCATCCATGTCTGTGTGCCAATTTTAACGGTTTTGTATATCTTACCATCCCTGTTGTCAGTATATGAACTGTCTTTTTGAGCAATGCTCAGTGAGGTTGTAAATAAAATCAACCCAAAAATTAAAAAAATTTTTCCTCTCATTGTTTATGTTTTAAAATTTGTATTCAATTTGAAATTCAATAAATATGCCATTGCAAATTGTGGGTTCTTCTCGTTTTTACAAATGAAAATATAGGAGATAAAATTCCATCTCCCCCTTTCCCAACCCCAAAGCCTTCTTAAATTCACTTCTGTCTTTGATTGCTTCAAAATCACTATCCGCCGCTAATTCTTCAATCAGATCCTTGTCAAACTTTGCAGCTTTTATAACATTTTCAAGCGCTTCATCAAATTTCTTCAAACGAATGCATGCACAGGCAAGTGTATAATAACCCAATCCGAACATCGGACCTTTTTCAATGGCCTTTTTGCATAGTTCATAAGCCTCATCCAGCTTGCCTCTTTCATAATGATACTGACCGTAAAGGCTCAATGGACGCGGGTTTTTGTATGCAATTTCCTCATGTTCTTTAAAAAAGTTACTCAACACCTGCATACTCTCATCAGGACGACCGGCTTCTCCGCACAGCAATGAATAATTACATATCGTTTCGGTAACAAGATACTCATCACCATCCTTCAGACCAAATTCAATTACTTTTTCAAACAGCTTTGCAGCTTCTTTTTCTTCACCATCGCGCCATAATGCAATACCTTCCCTGCCTTGTTCGTAAGCGGCATTATTCTCGGCTTCCCTTTCCTCTGCAGCCTTCTGTGCTTCTTCATCAACCGATTTATATTGCTTATTGTAAAATTGCAGCCACAAATTATCCTTCTCAGGAATATGAACGGGAACAATGTCTTTCACTATTTCCCGATAAGTATTGAAATCACCATTGAAGAAACAACCTGCCGCCAGCCAGTGCTCAAAGAATGTTGTAAAATCCGGAGCAATGGCATCTGGTATTGGTTCACCATCCCAGAGCAACTGGTGAATGTTCCCCGTTTTGGTTTTTATGTCCGCATCAAAAAGAAATACCGGCTCTTCGTAAGTCAATTGAACACCCTTTTCGTGAAGTTTTTTAATAGGGTCATCATCAGGATAATTTTTAGCAAGATTGCGCAACTGTGGCGTGTCGCGCACAATGTATTTCATAGAAATGAAATCTCTTCCTGCCACCCATTCAGTTTCATCATAAACCAGGGCTTCGTGAACACGTTTCAGCGATTTCCAAAACAAACGGATATCGTCAGGAATATAAGCATCAAACTCCCGGGCAAAAGCGTCAATTTCAGCGTCTGTAGGGTTTTCAAATTTTTCCGACCTTACAACGGGATCTTTAGGGTCGGTGGTAAGTTTAGCATTAAGTTTGCCAAAAAAATCTTCGTAAAGATTCAGTAATTCTGTGATCGTTCTCATATTTTATTACTTTTTTAAAGTTATTTTTCAGTTCTGATATTGGGCTTAACCAATTGCGCTGTAAAATTAATTATTTATTCCGGTTGATTCTTCACTTTTTTCTGATGCAAAGAAAATGGCAATTGTTTTTTAATTTTTTTGAATATCCGTAACCATACCAGTATGAAATGACACTATATTCTTTTTTACCGGTGCCGTTAGTAAATTTTGTTTCAACAGGAACAAGTGTTCAAAGTCATAAACAACCTTAATGATAATTAGATTCGGCAACCTTATTACCATAGTAAAAGGCTGATATAGCGAAACGTTAACCTTATTACTTATTGAAAATTAATAAGTTAATAAGGTCGTATTCTCTGTTGCCTTATAATGTTACTAAGTTAATAAGGTCTTTCTTTCCAGCACAAAAAAAATTAATCAAATTAATTAAACTGGTACAATAACGGATATTCAATTAATTTTTGCATTTTGTTGCGTTTTCATGAGTTATTTTTTCACTCGTTTTCCACCATCCTCCATTATCCGTCAAGCCCCAATAGTCCCCGTCCTCACTGCTCCTGCCCGCTTGTAATTCGCCATGATCACTCCGCTGGGTGTGATCGTACTCTCTGTTAGTGTAAATGCTGCCGGAATTCCGCTATTGCCAAACAACTTTTTTCCTTTACCCAGCGTCAACGGGTAAATTTTAAGCCAGAGTTCGTCCACCAGGTCATTCTTTACCAGCAACTGAACAAGCTCGCCACTGCCGTGAACTTGAATGTCAGAGCCTGCTGAATTTTTGAGCTTTTTGATATCTGCCAGACTTTGGATGAATACAGAGTTTTTCCAATCCGACTTTTTCCTGGTTCGCGACATGATGTACTTTGTACCTTCGTTGATGCCCGGCCAAAAGTCTGCATGTTCAGGCCAGAAAGGCTCCCATATCTCAAATGTTTTTCTGCCCAAAAGATAATCCGCAGGCTGCAACTGTTTTTTCATGATCTTAGCGCCAACTTCGTCTAAATAAGGGGCAACCCAACCGCCATAGCTGAAACCGTCAGAGGTATCTTCACCCGGACCACCCGGTCCCTGCATTACACCATCCAATGTGATCATTGACAAGACTGTTATTTTTCTCATAGTTGTTGAGGTGTTTGAAGTGTTTGAAATGTTCAATTTTTAATTAACAGATTTTATGAACATGCGTTGAGAAATGTGCGTCAATGCTGCCTTTTATTCTATTGTTGATTCTATACCTGTTGCCGACAAATTATTTTTTACCTGCTCAAGCAGTATTTTATCTTTTGGATTAATTGTCCGTGCGATCAAACTTGTGAGGATCATTGAAGGAATTAAAAAAATAAGCAAAGGAATAATGTAAAGTATCCTGATCGTAACCCCTCTTCCATTGCCCATATCAGCAACAAAACCAAATGCATCCAAAAGCTGAAAACCAAATATCATTGTAAGCGCAAGGGTAAGCACAAGTGCTACCACATAGCCTATGGTCCTCACTTTACTTGAAAAACCAATTGAAACTTTATTGTTCTCTTTCAGGGTAATTTCAAAACCCTTCATCCAGCCATTCCGCGCAGTAATTGTTATGGTTTTTTTATCCTTACCAATTTCTGAAGAAACTTTATAATCCTTAAAATTACTCCTGATACATTCCGTTACTTTTTGTTCCATAAAATTTAATTTTTAGTTATTATTATTCGTTAAATTGATCAATCTCACTGTCTTTTCCCCTGCCGGCGCGCGTTTCTCAAGCTGGCGCGCTTTTCCCAACGCGTGCCCTCATTCAAACTTCACACAAAACTTATTTCACGCAAGTTGGCGCGTTTTTCCCAATGCTTGCCCTCACTCATATTTCACACAAAATTTATAACACCAAGCCTCTGCATGAAAATTTATTTTGTTACAAAAGTACTAAACTTATGTTTTCTACATCCCTGTTGCATCATCATTTGATTCATTAAATTTATTCTGCTTTCAAACTTTATTACTTTAGTAAAAGAATTACTCACAGGATCTTTTACTTTATTAGTTCATTACATTTTAATGGAATTACAAATACTTTCAATCGCGATGCAAATCTCCGATGGCGCGCATTTCCGTTAGTGTGCGTTTCAAACGCATGCCTCTAAAATATTCCTATCCCCCTCCCAAACCTGCCAGCGTTTCCTTCAAACCTGGCAGAGTTTAAACCACCTCCCCACCGTCCCCCAAGTCCCCATCGTCCCCCTTTTCTATTTTCTGTCCGCAAGTCCCGAAATTTCGGGATGCAATCCGAGCATCTGTCCGCGAGGATTTGCAATCCGAGCACCTTAATATCCCTACTTTTCAATGCTTTATTCAACAATCGCACTCCTTATTTCTTTATCCCCCATCCTTATTTCAACTTCCAATATTCTTATTTTAAATTCGCACATTCTTATTTTAAATTTGCAAATGCTTATTTTCCAATCGCAATTTCTTAATTTCATTTTTCAAATGCTTTTTTTTCACTCACAAGTGTTTAATTTTGTTCAAACATGTCATATTAGCAGACAGCATGACATATTAGCAGACACCTATGTCATTTTGTCAAGCAATAAGTCAATTTTTTTCACTCTGCATGTCTTTCTGTCAGTCACTAATTTGTTAATTTCCCTTCGATAAATGGAAATTGTTTATTGGAAATTGTTTGAAATTGAAAAAATGGATTTTGATTGAAACCAGAAATGCAGAAAGATTACAAAAGTTTCAAAAACTTTTGTAATCTGTTCGTGTCCTTAAATCAAAAACGGTTGAAATACAAATCAGAAAAATGCAAAATGTAAAATTCCGCGAAACAACTAACAACTAACAACTAACCTTCTTCCCCTTTTCCTGTAAATGAAAAAAGCTGCTCTGAAAACCAGGCAGCTTTTGTACAGGGACCATAAAAAAACAATTTCTTCAGAGCTTAAAAGGATTGATGCTAAAATGCTCCGGTTGCAGGGAACCACCGGGGTCAGGCGGCGCTTCAGATTGCATCACCAGCGAAATTTCTTTATCAAGTTTTATCCTGCAAATTTGTGGTTGTTTGTAATTCCGCTTTTTGTTTTCCGTTTTCTTTACAATTGAGATCATAATAATATTTGTTCTTTTTAAGACTGTAATTAATATTTTACCTGCTCTTTATAACCTTTGTAATTCCGGTATAAGAATCAGATTTGAATTCGATGAAATAAATGCCACCCACCAGCGCCGACAGATCGAGGTTGAATGATTTCAGTAGCAGATCATCCTGGCTGATTGTTTGGCTGAAAACTTTGCTCCCTAAAATATTGTAAACACTCACAACTGCATTTTCCGAAAGCAGCTGATTGATCACTCCACTCACTTCAGAAGTAAAAGGATTGGGATAATAAGTGATGTTGAGCTGTGCAGCCTGTTCCGAGCAATTGACAGCAACAGGACTGAAAGTTTCAGACTGTCCGTTGAAATCGGTTTGTTTCAGGCGGTAATAAGCGATTGTTCCCAGAGGGTTGTTGTCCTCTGCAGTGTAGGTTAGCACACTGTTGCTATTTCCGGCGCCGGCCACTTTCTTCACGAATTCCCAGTTGACTGCATCGGTGCTGCGTTCAATGGTAAAATAATCATTGTTGGTTTCGGTAGCTGTTGACCAGTTTAGGTCAACTTTACTGCCTGCACATTTTGCATCGAAGCTCAATAGTTGAATTGGCAATGGGTTGCCGCTTTTCACAAAATGCAATTTAAAACGGCTTGCAAAAGTACCCGTACCCGAAGTAAAGGTATAGGTTTTATTTGAAGAAAGATTCTGCGTAACATGCAGTGTAACGTCTTCAAGGTACACCGTAGTTCCTGCATCAAACTGTGTAAGATTTGTAGCTGTCAGTGTGAATGTGCCTGAATAATATGTGGTAAATCCAAGGGGAACTATGCGTTCAACACCTGAAACGAGCAACGGTTGTCCGTTGATGGCTGCCTGAACATTGTCAGAGGTGTAAGAAAACAGTTGCGGGAAAGTTGCATCATCCGACAACATTTTTTGTCCGTCAAAGGCCTCATAAGTTGTCAACGCGCCTGCATAGAAAGTCACAGCAGTTTCATCAACGAGTGTATTACGTGCAATCTCCATGCGGAACACATTGGGTGGATCGGTCACTTTATAGAGCGCTGTTGTGGTATGTACCCTTGCGTTGTTAGTATATTGAATGCTTCCGGAAGTATGCCCTGGAGTTACACGCACCCAGAAACCCTGTGTGGATGGTATGTTTTGTTGTCCTCCATTGATACCTGTACCGGCGCCCATTGTATTCCATGTGGCAAATGTTCCGTTGGTACGGTAATGAATGGTAGGTTCAATATTTGTCAGAGTGATACCTGAAGAAGGTGAAGTTTGCGAACCCCAGTTTACTCCTGAAGGATAAGGATTGCTGACCAGATTGAATCCCTGATGATCGCCTGCAGTGTATGTCAAAACCTGTGTAGTGATGGTTCCGGTGTTAAAATAGCCCTCATAATTTGCATTGATAGGCGAAGGACCATAAATTCTGAATGCATATCCGTGAGTGGTTTTCAAAGTATCAGTACTGGTCATGGTCACGTAAGCATGTGTGGTTTCATTCCAATAAAGAAGTCGTGTTCCTGTGCTTGACACTGATGATAAAGGACCAAAAGCAGTTTTACCGGTAACAGGGATGACCGGAGCACCAATATACCACCAACGTCCGGTGAATAATGTTTTTTCAACTTTTCCTGTTCCTGTTCCTGCAAAACCATTATCAATTAATGACCCGGTTGGCACTGAAGCATCGGTTGGATTGGATTTAAGGATCAAACAGGCAGTGTCGCGAAGTGTAATAGTACCTGTAACTGTGAGGGCGCTTCCGGCATCAACGATGACAACGGAACTTGAATCAATTTTCAGATTGCCGCATACGGCAGCAGTTCCGGGTGCTGTGATAATATGAATCGTTGAACCTTTTGGAATAACTGCATCAGTGTTGGAATGAGGAATACCACTGCACCAGTTGGCTGCGTCGTTCCAGTTGGTACTGCTACCACCAATCCAGACATCCTGGGTTACCAGTGTAGGAATAGAAGTTGCAGATGAAGCAGCAGTGCAACCTGACGCGCTGGTATATCTGACAGAAACCGTTCTGCTACCTTCTGTGAGATACCTCAGCGTAGCAAAATTGCTGGCGCTTGTTCCACCCGAGGTGATTGAATAGTCCGTATTTAAAATTCCGGGGAAACTCCAGATATAATTTGTCATACCTGTTTGCGTTGTATAGGTTACATCATGGTTGAGACATGTATTGTCACCGGGCTGGCTTGTAAAAGAAACAACCGGCAACGCATTTACAGTTAAATTTTGTTGAGAAGAAGGCATGCCGTTGCATCCTCCGCTGACGGTATAGATGATATTGCTGGTACCTGCAGAAATTGCTGATACAAGGCCGGAAGAATTAACAGTGGCAATAGCAGTATTACTGGAGCTCCAGGCGCCATTACCGCCGCCTAAGATTACACCGCTTACGCTGTATGTTGCTGTTGTTCCCAAACAGAGAGCGTTGGTTCCTGTGACAGATGCTACACTGGCTGAGGCTGTGATGGTCAATGCGCGGTGTGCAGAGACAATTCCGCCACAACCATTGACTGTATAAATGATATTACATGTTCCGGCAGATACTCCTGTTACAACTCCCGAAGAGCTGACAGTGGCTGTACCTGTTGCATCGCTGCTCCATGTTCCTGTTCCGCCACCCAGCACAACTGAATTGGCGGTATAGGTTGCCATGCCTGTAACACATAAAGGACTTGTTCCCGTTACAGAAGCAACGCTTCCGTTAGAATTAACTGTCAATTTTTGTTTTGCTGTAGGTGTTCCACCACAGCCGTAAATTGTATAAACGATGTAGCATGTTCCGGCAGAAACAGCGTTTACCACTCCTGCAGAATTAACCGTTGCAACACCAGTGTTTGTGCTACTCCATGCACCGGTTCCGCCGCCATAAATGGCTCCGAAAGTTGAATAGGTTGCAGCACCTCCGATGCACAAAGGAGTTGTACCTGTTACACCGGTGATGAAGGCATTTGGATTAACCGTGCAGGCCTGTTGTGCATGTGTACTGCCACAACCACCGGTTATTGAATAAATAATATTACAGGTTCCGTCACTAACACCTGTCACCAAACCGGAAGAATTGACAGTGGCAATATCGGTATTGTCGCTGCTCCACACACCGGTTCCACCACCCAGCTCAATAGCATTGGCTGAATAATACACTGCATTCACAGCGCCTATGCATAACGGGTTTGCGCCAGTTACAGAGGCGATACCTGCAATCGGAGTTATTGTTATTGCATGTTGTGCGGAAGGTATTCCATTACAACCTCCGGTAACTGAATAAATAATATTGCAGCTTCCTTCAGCAACACCGGTTACTAATCCAGCAGAATTAACTGTAGCAATGTTGGTATTGTCGCTGCTCCATGCTCCGGTTCCGCCGCCCAATATCACTCCGGTGACACTGTAGGTTGCCGTTGCTCCCTGGCAAAGACCGTTGGTTCCTGTAACGGTAGCAACAGCGGCATTGGCTGAAATAGTCACTACCTTATGTGCAGAGGTTATTCCCCCACAACCGTTGACTGTATAAATAATATTGCAGGTTCCGGCTGATACTCCTGTTACAACGCCAGAAGTGCTCACAGTAGCAATACCTGTTGCATCGCTGCTCCATGCACCTGTTCCCCCACCCAACACAACTGAATTGGCTGTATAAGTTGCAGTTCCGGTGATGCATAAAGGACTTGTGCCTGTAACGGAAGCCACACTGCCATTAGGATTTACTGTTAAGAATTGTTTGGCAGAAGGTGCTCCTCCGCAACCGATAATTGAATAAACAATATAAGTAGTACCGGCAGAAACTGCTGTAACCACTCCGGAAGAATTGACAGTAGCAATTGAAGTATTGTCGCTGGTCCATGAACCTGTTCCGCCACCATAAACTGCTCCGGCGGTGTTATAGGTAGCTGAAGCTCCAATGCACAAAGGAGTCGTGCCTGAGACGCCGGTAATACTTGCATTGGGGTTGATCGTTAATACCTGCTGAGCATGAATTGTACCACATCCTCCTGTGATCGTATAAATAATATCACAGCTTCCGGCGCTAACACCAGTTACCAGTCCTGCTGAACTTACTGTTGCTATAGCAGTGTTATCACTACTCCATGATCCGGTGCTTCCGACTCCGCCTAATACGACTGAATTGGCATTGTAGGTAGCAGTTCCATATTTACACATTGGAGTTGTACCGGTGACAGAGGCGATGCTTGCAACCTGAGAAATTGTAACAGATACTTGCGTTGCGGCTTTTGAACAACCGGCGGTTGTTGTTTCGGTCAAATTAACTGTACCTGTTGAACCGCCGCCCCATGCAACAGTTATAGAGTTGGTAGCTGCTCCTGCTGTAATAGATCCACCGGAAACAGTCCAGGAATAAGTATCTCCTGACACATTGCTCACACTGTATGTATAATTTGAGCTATTGCAAACTGTGGTGGATCCTGAAATAACCGGAGCCGGCATTGTATTTACTGTAAAAGAGGAAATTGTATTCGCACACCCTGTGGTTGAATTTGTAAAAGTAAAAGTCGGGCTACCTGCGGCCACACCTGTAATTACACCTGCCGGTGAGGTGACTGTAGCTAATGCTGTATTGCTGCTAACCCATGCACCACCTGAGTTTGGTGTTAAGTTTGCAGTAGATCCTACACAGATTGACGAACTGCTTACGCTTACAGTTGGCAAGGGATTTACAGTAAGTGCGGCAAGACCGTTGGTAGTTGCTGAACCACTTGCCGAGCAATTTGAAATTACACAGCGGTAAAGTTTACCATTGTAAGTATAGTCAGCATTGGTAATGGTTAAGGTATTTGATGTGGATGCAGATCCATTTGTCACGGCAGTATTTCCATAAACTCCGCCATTGGTAAGGTTGGTCCAAACACTATTAAACACCTGCCATTGATAATTGAAATTGGGAGATCCTAAAACCTGCACTGTAAAACTAAAGCTGTTTACTCCTGCACAAGCAGCCGTAGGACTTGAAGGTTGTGAGGTTATAGCCACAGGAATGCAACCTGCAAATTCATCAGCGCCCAGATCAGGTGCTGTGCCTGTACCGGCATAACCGGTTTCTCCATAACGAATATCACCATCAATGTCATCAGTGACTGCAATGGGAGTTGTGATACGTACTCCTGCACTTTCGCATAGAGACTGGGTGCTGCCTGAAACATGAAGATCATAAGGTGCCGTTACTGTGTTTACAAAAACGGTATTTTCAGTAATGGAAGCTGCATCTCTTGTCGAAACAAAGGTTTTGAAGCTGGCAAGTGTTTGATAAGTAGCCGTACCATTATAGAAGATCACATTTGTAGTTCCGGGATTTCCTGCATAAAAGTTATTTCTATTTGATGTAATTGCATAGTTTGTCAGAGTTGTATTGTTGAACCTTAATGCTGCAGTATATCCGCTTGCACCGGATGTAGAATTGTTAATGATAATGTTATTAATAAGTGAAAGTGTTGGAGAAGTGCTGCTGTAAATACCTGAAGTTCCAAATGTAGAACCGGTAGAGGTTGCATTCAAATAAATGGTATTGTAGTACTCATTGTTTGTTGTACCTGCATTCAGGTAAATCCCTGCCACTGCATTTGCATTGGTTGAGGCCGGAGCCTTAATATCAGAAATGAAGTTGTTATAAAAATTATTGGTTGTTCCGCCATTGACATAATAACCAAAAGCAGAAGCGCTGGCGCCTGAAGAATTTAAAATTGAAATTGTATTTTTATACACATTATTGGTAACCCCTCCGGCTAAATAAATTCCATAAATTGTTGAAGAAGTTCCGGGAGTACTAAGGTTATAGATATTATTTGAATAAATTGAACTGCTTAAAGGTGAGCCGGAACAGTTAATAGCTGTCATTGTTCCTGTCCCATTGGTTGCATTGGTGAAATTAATTCCGTTTATAACATTTGAGCCTATGGTTAATGTTGCATTAGTTCCTGCGCTGCCGTTATTTATCAGAACCACCGGTCCGGAAGCAGTAGTAGCAGTAAGTTTGCCGTTATTTATAGTGTTGGCACCAATTGTAATTATAAATGAAACCGCTGCAGTATTAGAAATTCCTGTAAAAGCTCCGGTCCCTGCAAGTGTATTTGTTGAAAGTGTATTGCTCACGATAAATAAGCTTGTTGTCAGACCGGTATTTAAGATACCAGTGAAAGTTGATACTCCTGAACCAAAAGATGAACAGTTTTGAATAGTGTTTCCGGCAATAGAGATGACACCATTGCCAGAATTGCTGATACCATAGATACCGGTTGCTGCTGTTGTAGTTCCATTAATACCTATCGCTATTGAATTAGAAGTTGCGCTACCTAAAGTATTATTTGAAATTGAAAAACTTCCCCCAGAGCCTGAAGTAATTATTCCATAAAATACATAACCAATTGCAGCGCTACCACCAGTACTGATTGAACTAATAATATTATTTTTAATAGTCACAATTCCTGTTGAATTTGCAACAATGCCTGCAATATATGCACCGGATGTTGAATTGGTAATTGAAATACTACCAGTCCCACTGGTTGCACCGATTGTATTGCCTGTCATTGTTCCGATATTTGCTGCACCTGCTGCTATATTTATACCTGTGAAAATGTATGAAGATGCTGCTCCGTTCATGCTTAAATTCAAACCACCAATAATATTGTTCTGAACACTGCTTGCATTAGAGGTACCGGCACTTAAATAAATTCCGGTATAAGTGAATGACTGGGTAGATGCAGCCATGGTCCATGTTCCGTTGATTGCAGTACCTGGTAATGCACTTGCATTTCCTCCGATAAAATTACCAGTCACAGTATAGTTCCCTGCTGTGTTGTTGATGTAAATGTCATAATAGTTAACACCTGCTGTTGGCGTGATTGAGCCATTATCATAAAAACTATTGCCTGTGATGCTCCATGTTGAAGTAGTTCCACCAAGATAAACTCCAAATGATGTGTTGGCTGCATTCACAAAATTGTAAATGTTATTATTGGAAATTGTGTTTCCTGTGCTTGCATCGGCTGCGTAGATCATGTAATATGGTCTTGTTCCTGCATTTGTGAGGTTGCAATTTGTTATTGTATTATTGCTATTGACTCCTGATGTTGATGTAATGAATGCTATAACACCGCCTGTTGTGCTTGTGGAAGAACCCTGTATGTTGCAATATTGAACTGCATTATTTGAAGCGGAATTTGTCATCGTAACTGTTGAAGCGCTGCTGCCGGCATTAGTATTTTTAATTGTCAGATCAGTGGCAGTTCCTGTGGCATTCACTCTTCCGTCAATTGTAACTTTGCTTGTACCGTTCAGATTAATAAGAGCCGCATTCAGATTGCCGGTTACTGATAGTCCGGTTTGAGTAGGGTACACTTTTACTGTGTTATAACTTGCGCTTCCGTTTCCACTGGCATTGAGTGTACAGGTTGCAGGTTCAATAGTGCTGCCTAATATTTGAACCAAAATGTCACCTTTGTGTGTTCCTGCATTAATTGCATCAAAAGCTGCTTTCAGAGTGTTGTATCCGCCCGATGTTGTTCCCAGTGTAGCTGCAACGATGACAGGAGGTGAAACTGAATATTCCAAAGCACCCATTGCAGGATAAGTGGTGCTGCGGGTCGCTCCGTTATAATCTGTCAAAATACCGGTGCCTGTGACTGCCACGAGTGTAGCTGCTGAAGGTAAATAATTGTTTGCAATGGTACCTCCTGCATTTGCAAAACCCGGATTGACTGCAACACTGCTGGCATCACCGCCCGACACGATTGGCAATGTGGTTTGATTGCCTCCGTTGTATCCTAAAATACCACCGGTTCCGGGTGCATAATAATCATTATAGTTAAGGGTCAGATTCGAAGTTCCTGATAAATAAATAGCATAGTGCTGTCCGGTGGAACCTCCTGAACGGCTATTATCAAAAATATTATTCCTGTAATTTCTGGTTGAGTTGCTGGCATTGTATAAAGCGGCGGTGTTTGAAGTTGTCCCTGAAGAAACACTTCCTGCAAGATAAACTGTGTTGAAATAAATGGTGCTGTTTGAACTGCTATTATCATAGATACCATTAATGATATTGCCATTTGTGATTCCTGAACCAATACTAACAATATTATTCGTACAAGTTAAGGCGCCATCATAAATTGTAATACCATTCAAGATTGAAGAGTTATCAGGTGATGGCATATTTAAGTTGTGAACAAAGTTTCCTGAAATAGTATTATTTCCGGATGAAGGACCCTGATAAAATATACCTTCAACTTTTATTGTACGGGTTGTATTGGTATTTGTAATATTATAAACATTATTGCCTGTAATGTTTTGAGTTGTGCCATTAGTTGTACTTTTTTGAACAATGCCACTAATTGAAGTTGTTCCATATGAGCCATACAAACCATTGCCAGTTGTCAAATTTCCAACAATATTATTCTGGATGGTGTTAGAACCGGCAGTAGTTTGAATACCTACTGTTGGCGATGATCCGCTCCATGAAATCTGTCCATTTGTAACATTAAGTATGGTATTACCTGAAATAGTTGTTGTACCTGTACCGTCAGAATTTATTCCAATAACATTTTGTGCATTACCTGTGCTTGTGGAAGCGGCCTGAATACTGTTTGGAGTGGTCGTACTTCCTATAACATTGTTGCTTATTGTTGTTGTTCCTGCAACACCTGTTTTATTAATTGCACAAATATTATAGCATTTGCTTGCATCCGTATTCGTTGCTGTTATAGAACCAATAACATTGTTCTGGCAATTTATAGTTCCCGTACTTGCAATGTTAATACCATAAAAATAAGGAGTATTATCATTCGCAGAAAGAGAAATGGAACCTGTTCCGGTTGCTGCACCAATGGTGTTTCCACTGATTGTGCCAATATTTACATCACCGGCGACTATGTTTATTGCTGTCCACAATGTAGTATTCACATTGCTCCATACAAAGTTTTTTATCGTATTGTTCTGGATACTGCTTGCTGTTCCTGTTCCTGCATTGAGATAAATACCATTGAAGGTGTTATTGTATGCACTTGTTTTGGTCCAAGCTGAGCCAGCGCAGCCGGCTGAACTTCCGCCAATATAGTTATCAGTAATTGTAAAGTTAATACCCGAAGTATTATTT
Source organism: uncultured Bacteroidota bacterium (assembly GCA_903889915.1). Lineage (GTDB taxonomy): Bacteria > Bacteroidota > Bacteroidia > Bacteroidales > CG2-30-32-10 > CAISZK01. Next base: position 3,548 of record CAISZK010000056.1, on the reverse strand, counting down.
ATCTCGATAGCATTATAGGCAATTGAGGTTATTGATGTAAAAGCTGTTGTTTCATAAAAGCTATTTCCAGAAATTGTACAGGCAGTTGTATTAGAGTTAAAATAAATACCATTTGAAGCCGTCCCAACATTCATGAAATTGTAAATGCTGTTATTGCTAATGATATTGCCACTATTATCATGCGACAAGGTTCCTTCTGAATAAACAGCATTTAAGGTTCTGCCTGCTGTTTCACTTGTGATGCTGTTATGATCAATTGTATTGCCATCATTTCCTGTACCTGAAGTGGAAGTTGAGAAAAAGACAATACCACCGGCAGTATTGGTAGTTGATCCTTTAATCGTATTATACCTGATCGTATTATTACTTGCCGAATTTATGAAGCGGATGGTAGAAGCAGAAGTTCCGGTATTTGGGTTTGTGATAGTCATATCAATTGACGAACCTGTTGCATTCACTCTTCCATCAATAGTTACATTATCGGCTCCATTCAAATCAATAAGCGGAGCATTCATGTTACCTGTAACCGTAAGTCCTGATACAGTAGGGTAAATGTTGACTGAAGTATAATTTGATGTGTAACCTCCGCTTGTATAACCACTCTGATAAAGAACAGCTGTTGTATTCTCCGTGAGATTGGCTTTTATTCTTACATCCAATGCACCTGTGTGTGTTCCGTTATTGATTTTATCAAAAACATCTTTGAGTTTTAAGTAAGTTGCCTGAAATACTCCTGCTTTATAAACGTCAATGTTTAAATTTAAAACAGTTTCAAAGGCTCCCATTGTTGGAGTTGCTGCTCTGGTTGATGCAGAATAATCCGTGGTTATTCCGGATATTGAAACACCAGACAATAATTGTGAGTTAGGTTTGTAATCTGTTGCAGTAGTGCTACCGGCTGATACTAAATTGGGGCTGTAAATAAGACTATTCACATCCTGGCCGGTTGCAGCTACAAATAATACCATTGTTGACTGGTCAGATCCCAGGAAACCTAAAACACCATTTGTTCCACTTACATAATAATCATTGAAATCAATTGTGAGCCCTGAATTTCCGCTTAAATAAATTGCATAATTTTTCCCGGTAGAGCCACCTGAACGGGCGTTATCAAGAATATTATTCTTGTAGATTCTGGCGGCAGTGGCTGCGTTATAAAGTGCTGCTGTATTACCGGTAGTTCCTGAAAAAACTGTTCCACCAATGTAAATAGTATTGAAATAAATATTGTTGCTGGCAGATCCGCCATTGTCCCAGATACCGTTGATCACATCACCCTGTGAGATCCCTGTTCCAAGACTAATCACATTGTTATAAACGGTTGTTGCACCATCATAAAGCATAATGCCATCCACTGCTGCTCTTGTTTCGGAAGAAGAAACTATAAGATCATGAATGAAATTTCCTGCTATTACATTGGTACCTGATGATGGCCCCTGGAAGAATATTCCATCAACCCTTACCACTGCTGTAAAACTTGTGTTAGAAATGTTATAAATTGTATTCCCTGTAAGGGTCTGAGTAGAACCTGAAGTAGTTGATTTTTGCACAATTCCATCAGCAACAATAACACCTGCCGATCCCCAGTAACAATTTCCAATAGAAATTTTTCCAATAGTGTTATTTGTTATTGTATTTGACCCGGCAGTTGTTTGAATTCCACTCACAGAACCTGCTCCGGTATAATTAATCTGTGCATTTGTAAGGTTCAATATTGTATTACCAGAAATAGTTGTGTTTCCTGTGCCGTCACTGTTGATGCCAATTACATATTGAGGATTTCCTGTACTTGTAGAACTTGCCTGAAAGCTATTTGCTGTTGTGGTGCTTCCTATGGTATTGTTACTTATAGTTGTTGTCCCTGCTCCGGAAGTTTTATAAATCCCATAAAGGTTGTTAGATTTGCTTCCATCTGCATGTCCGCTGGTAATCGAACCAATTATATTGTTTTGACAATTGATTGTTCCGGTACTTGCAAGATAAATGACATAAACATTAGCAGTCAGGTCACCATCAGTTACAGATATTGAACCTGTACCGGTTGAAGCGCCAATTGTGTTACCTGCAGTTGTACCTATATTAATATCACCTCCTGCAATATTAATCCCGGTCCATGTTGAACCCTGAGCACTACTCCATATCATGTTACTGATAGTATTCCCCTGAAGACTGTTACCAGTGCCGGCATTCAGATATATGCCATTAAACACATTTGAACTTGAGTTAGTTTTATTCCATGCTGAACCAGCACAGTTGGCAGAACTTCCACCTATGTAGTTTGAAGAAACAACAAAGTTATTGCCTGATGTATTGTTAATTGAAATGATAGTGTAAGCAATACCATATCCGGTTCCGGCGAAAGTTGTGTTTTCATAAAAACTATTCCCTGTAATACTCCAGGAAGTTGAATATGCTCCAATGTTAATTCCGTAAGAGGTTGCACCGGTATTTAAAAAGTTATAAATATTGTTGTTCGAAATGGTATTGCTGCTGTTCAAATAAGTGGCTGACCCTAATGAGTAAATCATATTATATGGCCTGCTACCTGCATTGGTTAGGTTGCAATGGTCAATTATATTATTTGAGTTACCAACTCCTGTTAAAGATGTTGAAAAGAAAATAACGCCGCCGGAAGTATTAGTTGAAGAACCCTGTATGTTGCAATATTGGATTGCATTATTTGCAGCAGAATTTGTCATTGTAACTGTTGACGCGCTGCTGCCTACATTCGTATTTTTAATAGTAAGATCAGTAGCAGAACCTGTGAGGTTTACTCTACCGTCAATAGTAACGTTGCTTGTTCCGTTCAGATTTATTAGAGCGGCATTGAGATTGCCGGTTACTGATAGTCCTGATACCGTTGGATAAACTTTTACTGTGGTATAACTTGCACTTCCGCTTCCACTGGCATTGAGTGTGCATGTTGCAGGTTCAACAGTGCTGGCTAATATTTGAACCAAAATGTCTCCTTTGTGTGTACCTGCATTGATTGCATCAAAAGCCCCTTTCAAAGTGCCGTATCCACCCAATGCTGTTCCCAATGTAGCTGTAACGATAACAGTAGGTAAAGTACCTCCACACCAGTTTGAAGGGTTGTTCAAGTTGGTGCTGGAACCGCCTATCCATGTGCCTGCTGCACCACATCCAATACCCACAGTTACATAACCATTGGTAGAAGCAAAAGAAGTATTATTTTGATAGGTAGCAGTAGAACTTGAGGAACCCCATGTTCCTGAAGGCTCATTAACTCCACTAAGATAAAGGTAAGCTGCTGAAGAATTAGTACTGTATGATAGGGATGCCTGTACACCACTATTTATTGTTAGTGTTCCTAATATTGTTGCTTGAAAATAAAAATAATCAGTACCTGAGCCGGATAATGTAAGGTTGTAATAATTAGTAATTTTTAGTTACAGTTCAGGTAGTAAATTGAGTCAAAAAGACGGGTTGGCCCATCAACGCCTTTTCAATAGCGTATAGAACGGCCACGCCTTGTTTGCGACAGGTAGATATGTATCCTCTAATTCGACAAAATATTTCCGCTCCAT
>CAISZK010000055.1 GCA_903889915.1 uncultured Bacteroidota bacterium | reverse complement strand
CCCAGTATCTGCAACACCAAATTTATGGTGATACTTTAAAAGGCGACAGCATCCTCTTCCTGCAATCAATGGCAGGATTGCAGGTCCGCATTGATTATCCCGAACTCAAGCAAATAGCACAAAACGGAAAAATAGCAATCAACAAAGCCACCTTCATTGTAGATGTTGATGAAAATGACTATCCGCAGGGTAGTTACACACCACCGGCACAACTTGTGTTGATTGAAGAATTAAACGGAAAAATAAGGTTTCTCCAGGATGAGTATGATGGTTTGACATATTTTGGAGGTACCTATGATGCAAACTTAAAGGAATACAAATTTAATATTGCAAGACATATTCAGCAGATCGTTGATGGAGTTAAAGACAATCTAGGTCTTTATTTGGTAGTATGGACAGGCGACAGACCTAATACCGCAAACAGGGTTGTTCTTAAAGGGCCAAAACGAAAAAGTGGGAATATGCGTCTTCAGATCACTTATACCAAACTTTATTAAACTATAAAATTATGTGTGGAATTGTTGCTTATGTAGGCCCACGGCAGGCTTACCCTATTCTTATGAAGGGACTTCACAGGCTTGAATACAGAGGTTATGACAGTGCAGGTATAGCGCTTCTCGACAAAGAACTCAGCGTTTACAAATGTCACGGAAAAGTTGACGACCTGGAAAAATACGTTGAAAATAAAAATACAAAGGGAACAATTGGTATAGCTCACACAAGATGGGCCACGCACGGCGAACCAAATGATCTGAATGCTCATCCTCATTTTTCTCAGACAAAAAACCTGGCGTTAATTCACAACGGGATTATTGAGAATTATGCTTACCTGAAACAGGAACTCATCAACCGCGGTTATACATTTCACAGCAACACCGATACCGAAGTTCTCGTTCATCTGATTGAAGATATCGGCATCAACGAAAAAGTTGACCTCGTGGAATCGCTTCGTATTGCACTTTCACAGATCATCGGCACTTATGCTGTCGTTATCATTTCAAAGGACGATCCTGATTCACTTATCGGTGCAAGAAAAGGCAGCCCGCTGGTAGTTGGCGTTGGTGTTGATGAAATGTTTATTGCTTCCGATGCTTCTCCCATTGTAGAGTACACAAAAAAGGTGGTTTACCTCGGCGATGAAGAGATCACCATCATCAAACGTAACGGCGATCTGAAGATCATCACCATCGAAAACGTTGAAAAAACTCCTTACATCCAAAAGCTGGAATTTCAGTTAAGCGCTTTGGAAAAAGGCGGATTTCCACATTTCATGCTGAAAGAAATTTATGAACAACCCCGTTCCATCATGGACAGTATTCGGGGACGACTTAATATTTCGAAAGAAATTGTTGCTCTCGGCGGCATCATTGACTACGAAGAAAAATTCATCAAAGCAAAAAGGATCATTATTGTTGCATGCGGAACTTCATGGCATGCCGGACTTGTTGGCGAATACCTTTTCGAAGATATTGCACGCATTCCCGTTGAAGTGGAATATGCATCAGAATTCCGCTACAGGAATCCTGTTCTTTACGAAGATGATATTATCATTGCCATTTCGCAATCAGGCGAAACTGCCGACACCCTTGCAGCTATTGACCTTGCAAAATCAAAAGGAGCCACCATCATTGGAATATGCAACGTGGTCGGATCTTCAATTGCCCGCGCCACACATGCAGGTTCCTACACACATGCAGGTCCTGAAATCGGCGTGGCATCAACCAAAGCTTTTACAGCACAGGTGGCTGTTCTGACTTTAATGGCGCTGACAGTAGCGCAGAAAAAAGGAACAATTTCACGTTCCCGTCTGCAGGAGATCATCACCGAACTCGAAAGCATACCTGCAAAAGTTGAAACTACGCTTAAACTCAACGACCACATCAAAGAGCTTGCAATTAAATTTAAAGATGCACACAATTTCCTTTATCTGGGCCGCGGTTACAATTTCCCTGTTGCACTTGAAGGAGCGCTAAAACTTAAAGAAATTTCATACATCCATGCTGAAGGCTATCCCGCAGCCGAAATGAAACATGGACCAATCGCTCTTATTGACGCGAATATGCCTGTGGTGGTCATTGCTACCAACAAAGGCACCTACGAAAAAGTGATCAGCAACATACAGGAAGTGAAAGCCCGTAAAGGAATCATAATCGCAGTGGTTACCGAAGGCGACACCGCCGTGAAAGATCTTGCCGATTATACCATCGAAATTCCTGAAACAGCCGAGATGATGGTTCCATTACTTGCCACCATCCCATTGCAGTTACTGGCTTATCACATTGCAGTGCTCCGTAATTGCAACGTTGACCAGCCAAGAAACCTTGCAAAATCGGTGACAGTGGAATAAGGGAAGTAAGTTTTATACTGAAGCACACATAGAAAAACGTACTATCATTGCCGGAAATTTTCATTCGAATGGCGCATATTCCATTGAATTGGTGCTATGATTAGTATTAACATCAACAGTCAACGTAAATTCTACTGTATTAATATGTTGTTTTAAATTGTTCAATAATCGAAGATTCATGACCAAATCAGTTTCATTCCCCTTTCATAATAAGCCATTCCCTCAAGAGAGAGAATCATTCCTTCTTTAAAGGGAGCCGCAAACTTCTTAAAGGGAATCCATTTCCGTCAAGAAGGGAATGATTCCCTTTATAGAGGGAGTCATTCCTTTTGATGAAGGAGTCGTTCCTGATAATGAAGAAGCTATTCCTGTTAAAGTAGGAGACATTCTTGTTATAAAAGGAATCATTCCTGTTAACGAAGGAATCGTTCCCGTTAAAAAGGGAATCCTTCCCTTTTGATTGTTTGCCATTCCCTTGAAGAAGGGAACAATTTATTACACTTTAGTTTTAAAATATTTTGATAAAGAAAATTTACCTAAAGTCTTAATATTAAGGTATGTTGCAAAGGATTGACATAATAAGCCTGTTAAATGGCTTTCAGTGTTAAATGGCAGCAATGTATTAAACAAAGTAGCTTTAAAATCCAAATCTTAATTTCCAAATTCGCAAAGAAAAGAGAAATTTTAGTTAAACTCACATTAGAAACATTAACTGGAAACTTGTGTTGAAATAAGTCTTATAACAAGGCTACTCAATTATTGGTTGCATAATGTCACCTCAATATTTATCAACATTTTCCTCTCCATATTAAAATTCTTCGTAATTTTATCACACTTAATTTAGCCCCATGCCAAAGAAACTCCGCCTCGACAGTGATTATGACCAGGATTATACACTGATAGGGATAGCATCCCACCAAAGAGACTACCGCCTTGTTTGGTCGCTCAATGAAAAATTGAATCTTCACCTGATTAAGATGAACGATCTGAAAATATTCCAGGATAAGAAAAATGAGTTGAACACCTTTTCTTTTTACTACGATGACGACCCCGATACTTTTAAAACCTGGTTCTTCATTTCAAATATGGGCAGCAATGGCCCTTTGTTTACTGAACACAAACAGACCAATTTTTTTCTGATGATAAAAGGCGTAGTTCCCGAAGATTTGAAAACAGAGATCGTCCATGCGCTGTTTGTGAATGAATATGTGCTGAAAGTACATTCCATTGCACTTTCTTCGATCAGCAATATTGATAATTTCTTTTCAGACCTTGAAATGGAACTGATGGAAATGTTCAAAGACAAAAAAAATCAGAAGCCGGGAAAGGACAAGAAAGAATAAAGATCCAAGATCCAAGATCCAAATTCCAAATTCCAAATTCAAAGAACTGAAGTTTGTTTAAAGCACCCTCTTTGAATTTGGGGCTTGGGGCTTGGGGCTTGGGACTTGGGATTTGGGATTTGGGACTTGAGACTTAGATGACGGACTGAAATTGCTTCAGGAACCTCACATCATTTTCAGAGAACATGCGTATATCCTTCACCCGGTATTTGAGGTTGGTGATGCGTTCGACGCCCATACCAAATGCATAGCCCGTATAAACTTTGCTGTCAATATTGCAATTTTCGAGCACACTGGGATCAACCATTCCGCAACCAAGTATTTCAACCCAACCGGAATATTTGCAAAATGAGCAACCCTTGCCGCCACACAGAAAACAAGAGATATCCATTTCAGCCGAAGGTTCGGTGAAAGGGAAGTAAGAAGGCCGCAGCCTGATTTGCGTATCGTCGCCAAACATTTCTTTTGCAAAATAGAAAAGAACCTGCCTCAGATCAGCAAAGGAAACATCTTTGCTGATGTAAAGTCCTTCCACCTGGTGAAAGAAACAGTGAGCGCGCGAAGAGATGGTTTCATTGCGATACACCCTGCCGGGGAACAGCTTGCGGATGGGAGGTTTTTCAGTTTCCATCACCCGGATCTGTACCGACGAAGTGTGTGTTCTCAGTGCGATGTCAGGATGTTTCTCAATAAAAAAAGTGTCCTGCATATCGCGTGCAGGATGCTCTTCGGGAAAGTTGAGCGCTGTGAAATTATGCCAGTCGTCTTCAATTTCCGGTCCTTCAGAAACGGTGAATCCAATGCGTGAAAAGATCTCAACAATTTTATTTCTTGTAAGTGACAACGGGTGACGGCTGCCGGGTTGCATAAAATTAACGGGAAGCGTAAGATCGGTATTGCCGGTATCGGAAACATGTCCGCTTTCAAATTGTTCCTTCAACGTGTTCAGCTTATCCTGTAAAGCGATCTTGAGGTTGTTCAGCAAGCCGCCAACTGCTTTACGATCGTCATGAGCCACATTTTTAAAATCTTCAAACAATCCTGACAGAATACCTTTTTTTGAAAGATACTTTATCCGGAACGACTCTACTTCTTCTGCGCTATTTGCAGCAAATTCTTCAACCTCCTTACGAAGGTTATTTATTTTATCCAGCATGAAACAAAAATTATTCAATTACTTTAATGGTCATCTTTACATCTTTCTTTGGTCTGTCGTTTGCGCCTGTTTGCACTGCGGCAATTTTATCAACCACATCCAGTCCTTCGTACACTTCTCCGAAAACAGTGTAGCTGCCATCAAGCTGGGGTGTGCCGCCAACTGTAGTGTAAGTCTTGATCTGTTCGGCTGTGTATGCAAATTTTGGTTCATTCTTATATTGTGCATCAACAAGCGGAGTAATTACTTTTATGATGGAATCAATTTTTGTTTTATTTTTCTCAGTCTGGTATTTTATCACTTCATTTTTGATGTTGATATTTTCGGGCTTCAGGATATACTCGGTGATATGTTTGTTGCGCTGGGCGAGATTAATGTTCAATTCCTGCCTTTTGAGATCAGCTTCGGTAATGGTTTTTCCCTGTACAATATAAAACTGTGAACCCGATGAAGCTTTTGCAGGGTTGTTGTCTCTTGCTGCTGCCAATGCACCTTTTTTATGAATAAATTTCAGAACCTCTTTTTTGCTGACACCAGTGGCT
>CAISZK010000054.1 GCA_903889915.1 uncultured Bacteroidota bacterium | reverse complement strand
TGGAAAAAGTTTTTTGTTTTGACACGTCAAAGATACTGATTATCTTTGACATAACAAAGCTTTTTCCATTTTTTATGAATTATTCAGGCTAGGGAATATTTTTTTAAAAAGTTCAAAGCTTTCATTTTTTTCTTAATTTAGCCCCCAATTAAAGTCCACATTTTATTAACCAAAATTTTATCACTTATGTCAGAAGAAAAGAAATTTGTTCCGTTTGTATCAGCGGAAACCAACATGTCTGAATTCACTGTTCGGGCATTGATTATCGGTCTAATTATGGCCGTTGTACTTGGCGCCGCCAATGCTTATCTTGGCTTGCGCGCGGGTATGACCATTGCTGCAACTTACCCTGCAGCCGTTATAGGAATGGCCATTCTGAAGGCTATGAAAGGTTCTATTCTCGAAGAAAACTTTGCACGTACAGTAGGTTCCATTGGTGAGTCGGTTGCTGCAGGTGCCATTTTCACACTGCCGGCATTTTTTATTTCCGGTATATGGCCTGATTTTTTCACCATAGGACATTACTTAACTTCTTCTTTAATTTTAATCGCAGGTGGTATTCTCGGTATCATGTTCGTGGCGCTTCTTCGCAGGGTGATGGTAGAGGATGTTGAACTTAAATTTCCCGAATCCATTGCAGCAGCCGAAATACACAAAGCTGGTCGCAGAAGCGGTGGCGGATCTAAATTTCTTTTTGGCGCAATGGCAGGTGGAGCAATCATACAGGCTCTTGGTCAGCTAAAGTTTTTTGCCACATCATGGGATAAGTTCATTGCTTTTTCAAAACAGACGATCACCGGAACTTTATTTACAGGAAAAGGCGGGATCATGTTGAGCACACCCGGCATAAGCCCGGCATATATGGGAGTTGGTTACATCATCGGACCAAAATACGGCGCTCTGAACTTCAGTGGTGGATTGATCGCTTGGGGTTTGCTTGCTCCTATTATTTATTATTTCATCTCGCCTTCCATTGACATGGATTTCCTGAATAGCTGGGCTGCCATGCTTCAGCACAAGGATCCCAGTTTATCAACTGCCGATGCTTTGGAAAAAGTGAGCAGTTCAACTTTCCAGATTGGTCAGATATGGCGCTTCATCGTTCGCCCGATTGCTATCGGTGGTATGCTGATGGGAGCATGTTTTACTTTATTTAAAATGCGCAAGAGTCTTGGCGAAGGTTTGAAAAGAGCTATTGGTGATGTTCGCAAAGCAGCAGGTGGCAGCAAAGTTGAAACTTCACGCACTGATAAAGATATTCCTTTCAACTGGATCGTTGTTGGAATTTTGGTTGTTGCTTGTTTAACATTCGTGATTTCGTTCTTTATTTTCAATGCAGGCATCCTCGTTTCCGTTGTAGCATCAACATTGCTGATAATACTGGCGTTTTTGTTTGGCGCAGTATCCGGTTACCTTGTTGGCATCATGGGGTCGAGCAATAATCCTATCAGCGGACTTACGCTGACAGCTTTGGTTGTAACAGCATTGATACTGGTTGCGCTTGGTGTAACAGGAGATTCCGGAGTTGCAACAGTTTTGGGTGTTGCTGCTATTGTTTGCGTTTCGGCAGCAGTTGCCGGTGAAATGCTTCAGGACTTAAAGGCCGGACATATTCTAGGTGGTACACCATGGAGGATGCAGGTTGGCGATATCATAGGGGTTGTTTTTGCAGGCGCTGTAATGTTTGGAGTACTTGTTATCCTTAATCAGGGCGACATTGCAAAGGGACTTACTGATGGTTATGACGGCGGTTTTGGAAGCAAAAACCTTCCTGCTCCTCAGGCAAGTTTGATGGCTATGTTGTCAAGAGGAATTGTTGGCGGACAAATGGCATGGCCATTGATCATCGTTGGTATGCTGATGGGTATGGGACTTATCCTGATGCAGGTGAAAAGCCCGATGCTGGTCAGTGTTGGTATGTATCTTCCGCTCGAAACAACATTTGCAATATTCCTTGGCGGTTGTGTAAAAGGAATTCTCGAAATGTTTAATTCAAAGAAGAAAGAAAAAGGAAAAGAAGTTCTGGATGAAAAGGGCGAGCCTGTGATGAAATATTCCAAAGGACAAATGATCCGAATGGACAATGTCGGAATATTGCTTGCCTCCGGTTATATTGCCGGAGAAGCATTGATGGGACTTGTGTTTGCATTGCTTTATTTCATTGGCGTACCCACACCTGCAATATTTGATAATCCTTCAATCATTGTAAGCTTGGCAGTACTTACCTTAATCGCAATTTCACTGATTTATATTCCGCTTAAGAACAAAGGTGATGCAAGTGAACCACCACCACCAAGTGGAAGCTTCTAAATATTAAAAGTCATTAGTCATTGGTCAGTAGTCATAAGCTATTGACCATTGACCATTGACCATTGACAAATGACAATTGACTTTTGACTATTGACTATTGACAAATGGAACTGAACTTTTTTGAACGTCGTAAAATACTAAAGAAATCAAGCCTGCTTGATCTTACTCCATTCACAAAGATTGGTCATGAGATTAATGATGAAGGTTTGGTTACTTTGCTTTATCCGAAGTTCAAAAATGCCAGGGTCAGCAAATATATGCTGGGCAACAAATCGCCCTATATTCACATGAAACTTGATGAACTCGGGTCTGCAAGCTGGCTGCTGATTGACGGAAAAAGAAGCGTGGATCAGATAGCCATTGAGCTTACAGAGAAATTCGGAGAAAAAATTCAGCAGGTTCACCAACGGTTAGGAAAATTTTTATCAACATTATACAACAACAAATACATATCATTTAAAGAAATCCAAAAAAAGGAGAATTAATTATGGGAAATATTTTAGGAACGCTGCAACCTGCAGCATTATGGAATCATTTTGAAGATATCTGCGGTATTCCGCATCCTTCGAAATTCGAACAAAAACTTAGCGATCATGTTGTGAAATGGGCAAAAGGACTTGGCCTCGACACAAAAGTTGATGAAGTGGGCAATGTGATCATTCGCAAACCTGCCACCCCCGGCATGGAAAACAGAAAGGGAATTGTTTTGCAGGGCCACCTTGACATGGTGCCTCAGAAAAACAATGACACTGCTCACGATTTTGAAAAAGACCCTATCATCCCATGGATTGATGGCGAATGGGTAAAAGCTAAAGGAACAACGCTTGGAGCAGACAACGGAATTGGTGTTGCTGCTGCTATGGCTGTTCTCGAGTCAAAAGACCTTGTACACGGACAGGTTGAAGCATTATTCACAATTGATGAAGAAACCGGAATGACCGGCGCTTTCGGACTAAAATCAGGTTATCTGACCGGTGATATTCTTATGAATCTCGATTCAGAAGATGAGGGTGAATTATATGTTGGATGTGCCGGTGGTACCAATGGAAATTTCAAATTTAAGTTCACTGAAGAAGCTGTTCCTGCCGGTTCGCAGGCATTTAAATTAAGTGTGACTGGTTTGAAAGGTGGCCACTCTGGTGTTGATATTGCACTGGAAAGAGGCAATTCAAACAAGATACTGAACCGCATGCTTTGGTCGGCTCACAAAACTTTTGGAATACGTCTTTCAGCAATTGAAGGAGGATCATTGCGCAATGCTATTCCTCGCGAATCCTTTGCTGTGATTACGATTGAAAGCAACAAGGTTGACGCATTCAAAAAATTTATTGAAGGATTCATGCCTATTGTGGTCAATGAATACAAAGGTGTTGAAACTGATCTGAAAATTATACTTGAGCCTGCTCCACTGCCCGCAAAAGTTGTTGATCTGCGTACAACATTCAACCTGTTCAATGCAATCTATGCTACTCCGAATGGTGTTATCAGGGACAGCCAGGATATGAAAGGACTTGTTGAAACTTCAACCAACCTTGCAATTATTAAATTACAACAAGGCGAAATTATTGTTCAGTGCCTTCTTCGCAGCTCTGTAGATTCTGCAAAAGATGACCTGGAAAATATGATGGAATCAGTTTACAGCCTTGCAGGAGCTGAAGCAATGTTTGATGG
>CAISZK010000053.1 GCA_903889915.1 uncultured Bacteroidota bacterium | reverse complement strand
CCTTTAAACTCCCGTTGGGGGAAAGGGGGTGGTGTGTTCGGCTACTATCAAAAGTCTCCTAAACTTAAAAATATCATCCTATTTTTAGCTCACAATGTCATAAAAAAGTTTTGTACTTTTGTTTGCGACTTTTGGGTATGAGTACTTTTATAGCGTCAATTTGAAAGGTAAAAATTTCAGGTATGAAAAAAGTTTTACTCGTTATTGCAATGCTTGCCGCGCCTGGCTTGAGTGCAATTGCTCAAGGTACATGGAGTCAGAAAGCAAATTTCCCTGGGGCAGGTAAGGTATTTCCTACCGGATTTTCAATCGGAGCGAAAGGTTATTTGGGAACAGGAAAGGATACGTCTTGCTTCTCAAATGATTTTTGGGAATTTGATCCTAGTACTAACATATGGACACAAAAGGCTAGTGTTCCTGGACCCAAAAGGATGCTTGCCTGCGGTTTTTCAATAGGAGATAAAGGATATATCGGTCTTGGAGTTGACAGTACATACACATGTTTGAAAGATTTTTGGGAATATGATCCTAATACAAATGTGTGGACACAAAAAGCAGATTTTGCAGGAGGTATAAGATCAAGTGTAGCATCATTCTGCATAAATAATAAAGGATATATTAGTACAGGATTTGCTATTTTTAATGGTAACGTATTTGCAAATGATTTATGGGAATTTGACCCAAGTACTGATATTTGGGTACGAAAAGCAGATTTTCCTGCAGCCGGTAGATCCGAAAGTATTTGTTTTTCAATAGGAAATAAAGGGTATGTTGGAACGGGATTTAATGATGGTTTTTTAGATGATTTTTGGGAATGGGATCAAACAACAAATTTATGGACGCAAAAGACAAATTTTGGGGGAGGTCCTATATGCGATGCTGCTGGTTTTTCTATTTGTTCCAAAGGATTTGTTTGCACTGGTGAAAATCCTGGAGAAATGTTTTCAAATGCGTTATGGGAATATTTTCCAGATACAAATATTTGGGTTCAACAATTAAATTTTGGTGGTATTGCGCGAGATGAATCTCTAGGAATTACTATTAATAATAAAGGATATGTTGGTTTTGGGGGCGAAATGATGCCATTAAATGATTTGTGGGAATACACTCCCGAAATTCCATGTTCAGAAAGTTTAGCTGAGATATATTTTGAAAGTGATTTTCAAATTTATCCCAACCCCGCCACCAACACGCTTACAATAGAAACCCCTTCACCATCCACCATAGAAATCTCCACCATCCAGGGTCAACCAATAAAAACTTTTGCATCCAGTAGCGCTAAAACAAATGTTGATGTCTCTGCATTGCCATGCGGAATTTATATTGTTGAGGTGAAAACGGAAAAGGGAGTGGGAGTGAAGAAATTTATTAAAGAATAAACATTCACAACGAAAGGTTTCTCCTTTCCTTTTAAAGGAGAAACCTTTTTACGAAGAGCGGCAACTTTAGTCTTTATACTCTTTTCGAAAAATGTAAAATGTAAAACAAGAACAATGTAAAATTTAAAAGTACCGCTGCGGCAACCTTGAACTTTAAACCTTGAACCTTTTTCTACCCACCATTATTCCACCACCATCTTAAATGGCTTCACAACATCACCGATGTTTATTTTACCAAAATAAATTCCTTTGGTAGCACTTTTCAGAGAAACCATAATGGAGTTTTCACCCGGTTGCAGTGTGATATTTTCTGAAAATATTAATTGGCCAATGGCATTATAGATTTGCACCGTAGGGGCGTTTGATGATACGCCTGCACCCACACCATTATCAATTGCAATATTGAATTCACCATTATTTGGATTTGGATATACAGTGACATCAGTAGAATTTGCTGTTGTGAAATCAGCAATTCCTGTGGCATTCAAATTACCCATTTTCATTCCGTTTCCAAAACTGCTTACCCACATTTCATTTTGATTATACGGATTGAAGAAAACCCGTAGCGGCTGACGGAAGGGATAACTTGAAACCAATGTCCATGTAGGAGTTGTTTGGTTCATATTGCTTGAAACCCATAAACCCTGCGTTTCAGTTGTAAGATATGCCTGCGTTAATAATTGCGGATTAAAAGTAATTGACATCACCCTGTCGAATTGTGAGCCTGTAAGCTTTGTCCATGAAGTGCCACGGTTGGTTGTTCTGTATAATCCTCCAAGACCGTTTGGAGCACCACCCCAACCGCTATAAACACAGGCATACCATGTGTTCTGAGTTGCATCGCTTGGGTCAACTACTAAATCCATTGTCCAGTAATCCATGCCTGCATCACTCACATCAGTCCAGGTAGTCAAAACTGGATCATAAATAAATACACCCGAACTTGCTGTGAATGCTCCGCTGGAATTGCGTCTTCCTGAAAAAGTGCAAACCATTTTTCCATCATTCAAAACATTGATAGATGCAGGATGTCCCTCAGTGCGGGGTGGATTTGCAAGTTTGGTCCATGTTGAAGTTGCAAGGTTGTTCAGATCATTGGTCATGTATATACCGCCAACCTGCGAGCCTTGTGTTCCTCCAAATTGAATGACGGAAGCATACATTTTGTTCTGGTTGTTCGGATCAATGGCAATCCAGTTAACCGGGTGACCGAAAGAATGAAGAGTTGTCCATGCAGCGCCATTGTTGGTGGAATAAACGATGATACCATTCGCATCGGCAGCATCAAGCTGGGCATCGGCAAGCCTTGTGCTTTGATACAAGTCGTGAATATTGGAACATGCGCCAAACATAGTTCCGCCTGTGTTTTTCACAATTCGGTAAAGAGAATTGGTGGAAAAACCACTATATTGAAATCCCCAGCTTACACCTGCATCCGTACTTCTGATGCCGCCAATATCACTAAACCCCGCCATCATATTATTTGCATCCTGCCAAAACACATCCCAGCAGGAAGTAGGTTCAAGACCTATGCTATGATAAGCATGGTTCTTTGGAGTAGCGGCTCCTGCAGGATGTTGATCGGCTGAACTTAAATAAGCCTGCTGCCAGCTCGTACCTCCATTACTTGTAACTTCAACATTGCTGTAACTTCCAAACATCACAACGCTGGAATTATTGGGTGCGGCAGTGATACCGAAACAAGTTTCGCTCCAGCTCCAGTTTTTATCACCACCTGAACCTTCCCATCCGGTAATGATGTTGGCATTGGTTGTAGTGTTGAAAATCTTATTCCATGTGGTTCCTCCATTTGCAGATTTGTAAACAAGAGGTGCGGAAAGAGCAACATCATGACCACCCAGGTAGATGGTGTTGATATCATTTGCAGCCATGGTGGCATACATCACATAATCATTGGAAAAATTAATGCCTGTTGATGAAGAAACCCATGTTCCGTTGGCATTATTCATCACATAAACTGCTTTTGGAAAAGCATAATAATCATACGGCATGAGGCCATTGTAAACATCACCCGAATCTGCAGCTATACAAACAAAGCGGGTAGCTGTGCCTGTTTTTGCTCCTGCAAAAGACCATACCTGTTGCGCTCCGGTAAGTCCTGTGGTGGTCATTTTCGTAAAGGATGTTCCTCCGTTGGTTGAGTAAATCAAACCTTCGTTAGTACCTATGTAAATATTGTTACCATCCCAAAACACACCGCCCATAGTGATCCCTGAACCATTGTAATCAGCAATTCTGGCAATAGTGAATGATGTGCCGCCGTTGTTTGAAAATAAAATATAACCGTAAGCATCAACGAGCAGTTGCTGTGGATTGTTATAGTTGGCGCTCATGGCATAAACATCACCATAAGTGCTGACATTATAGGCGGCTATTGGGGTCCAGGTAAGTCCGCCATCGGTTGTCTTGGCAGGAAAGCTGTTGTTGCTGTTATTAGAAAGGCAATAAGCGATGCTGGCATTATTTGTAAATTCAAAAGTTGAAAGACCGGAAGTCTGAATTTTTGTAAAATCAACAGTTGAATAAGAAAGCCCCTGATCGGTGCTGTGAAACATTTCGCCCATGTCGCAGGCAACATAAAAGTCACTCGCATTTCCGGGATTGATAGAAGGGAAGTAGAGTGAACCTCCTCCTCCGATACCACGGGGATTAAAGGTTGCGGGTTGTGAATAAACGCTACAAGCCACAAAGGCGAGCATGATGATTGAGAGTAGTTTTATTTTCATGGTATAGGTTTTTGTTTAAGACGATATTTGATGAAAAAGGAAGCTATGGGATTTATGGATAATAAGGATGAAGAAGAAATGGAATTGTTCAAGAATAGGGCAAAGGATGCAATACAAGAATGGGGAATTTATTTAATTTCATTAATAATGATTTGAATTTGCTGCTTAAATGTCAACAGATTTTCATCAATTATTTTCCACAATATTTGGTAATCCACACCAAAATAACCATGTGTTAACCTGTTCCGTAATCCAACAATTTGTCGCCACTCCACATTTCGGTAGTTAAGAAAAATATCATCTGATAAACGGTTTGCGGCTTCTCCCATGATTTCAAAATTACGGATAACAGCATCTATCGTTTTATCGTCTGTTATAAATTCATCAAAAGATAAATTGATAACGTAACGCTGAATTTTTTCACATGCGTCAACAATATCTTCGAGCAAAAGAAGGTTTTCCCTTTTAGACATATTGCAGATCGTTTTTGATTTGTTCGAAATACTTTGGTTTTACAGCATTTCTCGAAACCAAATCAATTTTATTATTTAGAATGCTCTCCAATTCATCAGCAAGATCAATAAATCCGATGCCGATAGGCTGAGTAAAATCAACCAATATGTCAACATCGCTGATTTCGGTATTATCTCCCCGACTAACTGAACCAAAAACAGCCAGAGAATTGATGTGATATTTCTGAATCAATTCCTGTTTATGGCTAAGTAGTTTTGATTTTATGTAGTTCAAAGTAATCATTGTTTTAACTTAGGATTATAAAATAATTCGTAAGAACCATATCATATACAAAGGTAGAAAAATTTATTAATACAGGAACATTGAACTTTGTGTCTGCTCCGAATAGTCGTTTTCCTGCCGCTAAGTCGCCAAGACTCGAAGTTTCGCAAAAAAGTTATAATTGCTTTTCAACGCTTTGCGCTTCTTTGTGCCTTTGTGCCTTTGCGGCAATTTTGTATTTTTTACTTTTCGGAGCAGACTCAACTTTAAACCTTAAACTATTTGAACAGATTATCTCTTTGTCAATTCAGCAAAGTACTTATAAAACCACGGAATTGTTTCTATCCCTTTAAAGAAGTTGAACAATGGATAGTTTTCATTGGGTGAATGTATGGCATCGCTTTCAAGTCCGAAGCCCATCATGATTGATTTAACTCCGAGCACTTCTTCAAAAAGCGCAATGATAGGGATACTGCCGCCGCCTCTGATTGGAATGGGTTTCTTTCCAAATGATGCTTCGTAAGCCATGCTTGCTGCTTTATATCCTATGGTATCAGTAGGTGCAACAAAACTTTCGCCTCCGTGCAGGTATGTGACTTTTACTTTTACAGACTTAGGCGCTATAGAAAGAAAATGCTTTCCAAACAATGCCGCGATCTTTTCTGATTTTTGATTGGGTACAAGCCGCATGGATATTTTGGCTGATGCTTTTGAAGGCAATACAGTCTTGGCTCCTTCTCCAATGTAGCCACCCCAGATTCCATTCACATCAAGCGTGGGGCGAATGCTTGCACGTTCAGGAGTGGAATATCCTGTCTCACCAAGCACATCGGCAATATCAAGTTCTTTTTTATAATCCTCAATATTGAAAGGTGCTTTTGCCATTTCATTGCGTTCTTCCTTTGAAATCTCAACAACATCATCATAGAATCCGGGTACAGTGACATGATTATTTTCATCCGTAAGTGAAGCTATCATTTTAGCCAGCACATTGGCAGGATTAGCAACCGCTCCTCCATAATGACCAGAATGAAGATCGCGGTTTGGCCCTGTTACTTCCACTTCTACAAATGAAAGACCTCGCAACCCAACTGTAACGGAAGGAATATCGGGAGCAATCATGCCTGTGTCTGAAACAAGGATGATATCGCATTTCAGCATTTCTTTATTCTCTTTACAGAAATCTCCAAGGCTGGGAGATCCCATTTCTTCCTCACCTTCGAGCATGAATTTTACATTGCAGGGCAGCAAACCATCAGCCATCATGAATTCAAAAGCTTTTACATGCATAAACATTTGTCCTTTGTCGTCGTCAGCGCCACGTGCAAATATTTTCCCATCCCTGATCTGAGGTTCAAATGGGGGAGTGGTCCATAGTTCCAAAGGTTCGGGTGGCTGCACATCATAATGACCATAAACAAGTAGTGTGGGCAAAGAAGGATCAATAATTTTTTCAGCAAACACTACAGGATGACCTTTGGTAGTGCAAACTTCTGCCCTTCCTGCTCCCGCATCAAGTAATTTGTTTTTGATGAAGGTGGCAGCTTTAACCATATCTTCTTTGTTAACCGGGTTGGCGCTTATGGAAGGGATTCGCAGCAGATCAAAAAGCTCTTGCAGAAATCTGTCTTTATTGGCTTCGATATAGGGTAAAATATTCTTCATGATAATTGATTTTAATTGACAGTCCAAAGATAAAACAAAGTTGCATAATCATGACATAAAAAAAGCAGGAGAAACGCACATTAAATTTTGTGACATAAAAAGAGATTCCTCACCTGAAAAGCGGTTCGGAACGACAGGGTTCTTTTGGTTGAAGGGGAGGGAGGAGAAAGCAGGCGGCAAGAGCCGCATGCTTTCTCCTCCCTCCCCCAAACCCTGTAGCGGCTGTCATTCCGAACGCAGTGAGGAATCTCTCTTGAATTTATGGAGAGTCCCAAATTTATTTAATATGCGTTTGCCCTGCATAAAAAAAGCAGGAGAATATTGCTCCTGCTCTTCCTTTACTGACTGTGAAAATTATTATTTCTGTAAAGCTTTAACCTGAAGTTTGAGGGCTTCAATTTCGGCTTGTTGTTCCTGAATGGCTTTAACAAGTACCGGAATTAATTCACTATACTTAACTCCATAAGCATCGCTATATTCTGAAGGCATTTTGCCTGTTTCTGCATCAGGTTTTACTGTTGAATGAACCACAACATCAGGAATTATTTTTTCCATTGCCTGTGCACTGAATCCAAGATTTGTTCCTGTGCCAACTTGTAATTTTTCATTTTTCCATTGATAAGAAATTGGGCGAAGTTTCATAACGTCAGCCAAGCCATAGTGAATATCGGTTATGTTGGTTTTATAACGTTCGTCGGAAGTCTGGATAGTTCCGTTTGCTGCATATACTGCTGTCCATCGGTTTCCGGAAGTTCCAAGACTTAGAGTATTATCTATATCCGGGCGAAATGTATTACCTGGTCCATCAAAAGAACATAAACCTGTATAAGTTCCCGTAGGAGTAGTGGCATAAAAAATATGCCAATAAGATCCACCGTGCCCAAACATATAAGATGGTGAGGAAGTGTTATAATTTTGTCCAAATCCATAAAATCCTCCAGGTACTATGCCTACTCTGAATTTTGTTGAAGTATCAGAAGAATTATTTACGACATCAAAATTATCTGTTGGTTTTGTTGTTCCAATACCTACATTACCGGTAGCAGTTAGTCGCATAACTTCTTGCGTAAGGTTGTTTACACCAAATGAGATATCATCAGCGCCTGAAGTTGTCAAATTTAAAGTATTGTTATAAGGAGACCAGCCTACAGTACCCATTATTGAAGATGATGTTGAAAATGATATTCTCGAATCTAATGTTCCTGTTGTTTTGAAGTCGGCAAGATTATATCCTGAAGAAACAACCTGTAATGGACTAGATGGAGTAATTGTACCAATACCAATATTACCATTATCAAATATTGTTGAATTTCCAACAGCAGTAGGTCCGGTAAATTTGGCAACATAGTTAGTAGTACCACTTACATTACCGGAACCTGCAGGTCCTGTTGGGCCAGTTGCACCTGTAGTCCCTGATGTGCCTGCATTAGCTGCATACATTGCAAAAGGAACTGTCAACAATTGTGATGTTCCCATGGTGGTATAAGAACTTCCTCCTGTTGGGTCTAATTCTGTTTTTAACCAGTATAGTCCCGAACTCCATGGTATAGTACTGAAAGTACCGCTAACAACTGTTCCTGTTCCAATAGCAAGAGTGAATAAACCAAACTGGTTGGTAGTGGCAACATGTGTTTCCACGTACTCTACAGTTCCGGTGGCTGAACCTTGTAAAATTGTGAGTCTGATCCCTACCAATTGGTTTACCAAAAGAGCGCCTGCTGCATTGCGGGCTACAGCCTGGTAATTGAGCGCCTGTGGCACCTGTGCATAAATCTGGCTGATAAAAATCAGCATAATGCTAAAAAGGGTGATAATTGTTTTTTTCATAATCATGATGTTTTTTGGTTAATAAATTAAATTGATTTTGTGAAAGTCTGTTCTTTTTTCTCCTTTTGAATTTGTAAGTGTAAGCCCGAGCATATAGATCCCCTGGCTGAATTTGCTGATGTCAAAATTAATTGTGTTTAGCTCGTTGACCTGCGAAGCTGTTTTTGTCAAAACAACTTGTCCAACCAAATTGTAAATGTTGATAGTGGTTTCTGAGTTATCGTTGTTCAGATAACTCAGCGTAAAACTCCCGTTGGTGGGGTTTGGATAAATAAGAACGCTTGCATCGGAAACAGGAACTTCAGGAATACCGATAGTATAGTCTTCCGGCTGCTGAAATCCTTGTGTAAGGATGTTTCCCGATGTAGTGAATGTTTGCACCATGGTCATTTCAGCAACTGTGAATGATAGCATGGCATTGGATGAAGTGTAAAATCCTCCCGAGGAAGAGATCACTGTTGGTGATAGTGTTTGGGCTTTTATTGTAAAAATACTTACAATGCCCAGCAGTACAACTGTAACTAAAAATTTGTTTTTCATAATTTGAATTTAGGTTGAACAAAAGGTTTAATAAGGACGCAAATATAGAAAATAAATTTTATTAAAATCATATTAGGTAAAAAAAATTGATATGAAACTTAAGGATAATTTTTTTTGCTGCTTCCCTTTTTTCATAAAACACCGTCTTATCCTTTAGGAATACTTTGTTTTCCTAAAGGATATGTTTCTTTTCCTAAAAGAACAAGTTCATTTCCTTGAGGAAAAATAGTTTTTCCGCAGGGTTTAGTTTCTTTTCCTACAGGAAAACTTTCTTTTCCATGAGGAAAAGAAGCTTTTCTTTGAAGAAAAACTTATATTCTCTTAGGTTAATCTTCTTTTCCTTTAGTAAAACATTTTTTTCCTTGAGGAATAAGTCTTATTCCTTAGGGAAATGAAATATTTCCTTAAGGATTTTCTGAGATTTGTATCTCATCCGTTTATAAACAGCAAATATTCAAGGGGTCATTCCCATAAAAAAAGGGGCTATTCGCCCCTTTTTTTTATGAAAATGATCAAAATTTATTTGTTGACACTTACACTCTTTGTAACAATGCCATTTTTGGTTTCGATCTGGATATAGTAAATACCGTTTGCAAATGCTCCTGTATTTATT
>CAISZK010000052.1 GCA_903889915.1 uncultured Bacteroidota bacterium | reverse complement strand
CATCGTATCAAATGGAACGTCCCTGTTTTATGCACCGTCCTGCCTTGTTCGTCCGTGTAATTGAGGTAATAGATATAGACACCTGAAGGCATATTCTCTCCTTTAAATTTCCCGTCCCACCCGTAATTGTCGTCGGTTGATTTAAAAACCAATCTTTCCTGCTTGTCATAAATGCTGTAGTTAAGCAATTTTCCGCGCCTGAGGCTTACCATGAACAGATCATTTTGCCCATCGTTATTTGGAGTAAAAGGGTTGGTGATATAGTAGGCATGATGTTCTTTCGACCGGATTGTAATGGTGTCATAAGCTTTACAGCCATTATCCGCAAAATAAATTACAGTGTAAGTAATTGTTGAATCAGGAGTAACTGTGGGGTTTTTACAATCAAGGCAACTCAACCCGCTTTCGGGCATCCATTTGTATTTCCCATCAGGTCCCTTCAGATTTATTACAGCCGAAGAATCCGAAAGCACAGTGATATCATTGCCCGCATCAATTGCCGGCACCGGCTTTACATTTACCTGTACTTTTTCAGTAATAAAACAATTGACAGAAGTAATCGTTACGGTATAAGTAGTAGTGTTTTTCGGCCTTACTTCAATAGTCTGCAATGATTCACCATCCGACCACCTGTAATGATATCCTCCGTATGCTTTAAGATAAACCGCCGATCCTGCACAGATGGTTGTATCGTTTCCTGCATGCGCTTTTGACAGGTCAATAACACTCACGTGTACCTCGTCAGTGGCGCTGTTCATATCTGTTGAAACCGTTACTGTGTAAGTTGTACTAACGGCCGGTGCAACTTTAATGCTTTGTGTTGTTGCTCCGTTTGACCACAGATAATTTTCACCACCCATAGCCTTCAGTTCTATCTCAGAACCTATGCAAATGGCTGTGTCTTTACCCGCGTAGGCTTTAATTTTTCTTGCAACATTCACTCTTATCCTTTCTGTCGCATTACAATCACCTGAAGAAATTGTTACCGTATATGTGGTTGTTCTTTGTGGTTCGACAATGATGCTTTGTGTGACTTCTCCTGTTGACCATTTAAATGTACTTCCTCCGGCGGCATTCAATGTGGCCGTAGTTCCTGAAGTTATCGTAGTGTCTTTGGCATTGGATACATCTGTTGTATTGAAGACGTTTACAGTAACGGAATCTTTTGCTGAGCAACCGGCTTCGGTAATTGTAACAAAATATTGTGTGGTAATTTCAGGTTTAACTTCAATGGTTGCCATTCGTTCACCATTGCTCCACAAATACCTGCTGCCGCCTGATGCGGTAAGTTTGACTGAAGATCCTTTACAAATCTGCTGATCACCTGTAACCGCCGCATTCGGGGGCTTGCATTCATCAGCGCCATAGGCAACGATGACCCCCCAGATCGTATTGGTTTCATGTTCGCCATAAACAGATTTGTCAACTTCAAAATCCAAATTAAATGTTTTGCACTTGTCTTTAAGCAGACTTTTAGCATTTATCAGGGCATCTGATCCGTTCACTCTTTTATCAACATTGTCATCTTCGAGTGCGTACATCTTGTTATCCTTGTAATAGAAACTACCGATAGGCCCTCCGCAATAGCCGGAATTGCTGTCGTGGCCTCCGATCTGACCAAGGTTTTCTCCATTCATGAAAACAAATTCACCGTCGCCCTGCATGTGGCAGATATAACCACAATACAACGAAACAGAAATGTCGGCGCTTTTACGTGTCGGTACAAGTAAATTTAAAACGAATTTGTCTTGTGCCGAAACGTTCCATGTCCGAAGAAAAATGGCTGCATTCACTTTCTTCAGACTTTTATTGTTATAAGCAACGAAAAGATAGAAATCATTGAAGCGGTTTGTAGGGCCTCCCTGGTTGGGGACATCAAGTGTGTAAACTGAATCTTTGGGGTCAATATTGGAAGTAACATCCAGCACATGTACTGCTGAAGGGCCGCCATAGACAGTTGACTGGAAGACCGGTGTTGCAACATTGTTGTTGTCGAAAACGTAGATCTTGTCATTCATGGTAACAGTCAGAGGTTTTGCATCGCCAAACCTGCCGGCCATTAAAAATGCTTTGCGGATAGTGCTGCCTTTTTCAATTTTTATTTCGAAAGTTCCTTTTCCCCCATTTTGATAATCGGGAGAATAACCTCCTGTAGTAACACCACCATTAAAACTATCTTCCCAAATTTTTGTCTGTGCAAATATTTTATTTCCCGGGAATAATATAATGGCAGAAAACACTATAAGAAATGTGAGAAAAATCTTACAGCCAAAACTTTTATGAGATGAAACACGATGCATTAAGCTGGTAAAAATTTTATGAACTTGATTTGTCAAAATTACTAATTTCCATGTTATAGCCAAAATCTAATTTGAAATTAATTCAATTTGCCATATTTTGCTTACTTTTGTTTGAACTTAAATGCAGCAATTTTTTTATGCTTCAGAATATTCTGTTAGGGCTGAAATATCGTAACCTTATTAAAAGAGCAATTTTATTTTTTCCCCTTTTGATAAGTGTTTTTGCTTTCGGACAAAGAAGCGGAAAAGTTTATTATGGTTTTGGGGGCTTGTATAATTTTCAAACCAAAGGCGCTGCATGGGACATCAGGGCAAGAATACCTGTTTACAAAGACATCTTTATTTCTCCCAGATTTTCTGATTTTCCTGTTTTTAATAGAATTCACGAATACTATCTTGGTACTGATGCAGGCATAAAGATCAATAAAAAACACAATGTTCAACCTTACGCTTATGTTGGAGGATACTACAATAACTGGATGAACAGTTATGACTTTTATTACAATCCAAAAGCACAGAAAAACAATTTTGTTTTTGAAGGTGGTGCAGGAATAATTTTTTGTGTCAGATGTTTTCGGCCTTATATTGAATACAGGTATGATACCAAATGGAAAGAAGGTTCACTGGGGGCCGGAATACTGTTTAACTGGAGTTGTTTCAGATCTAAAAAAGCAAGTGAAAAAACCTGCCCGAAATTCAAAAAGAGATTTATACTGTTCTAGTAAGTGAGGATATTCAGATAATAATTTATGAAGAAGACAGTTTTACAAACGTAATTGTTGACGATAATTTAAAACCACAAAAGCTATGAAAACAAGGAAAAGAATTAAAACATTTTTGCCGTTGATGGCCATCGTTATTCTGGCTTATTTTACTTCATGTTCCAAAGACAGAATTGCAAAACAGGTGGAAACTTCCTATGCACCCACTGATGCTTTCTACACACTCAATGCACCACCTGAACAAACTTTCGTCATTGATTCGCTGGGTGGGGATACAATAACTGCCATGCATGGCACTAAAATATGGGGTGTTCCCAAAACAATTTTTATGTTGAAGAGCACGCACCAGGATATTTATTACCCTTTTTATCTGAAGCTGATTGAAGCATACAGCCTAAAAGACATGATACTGTCAAGGCTGCCAAATGTTGCTCAGTCAAAAATTCTTAAAGATGCAGGAGAATTAAAAGTAACTGCATTCAAAGATACCAACACACTTGTGCTGAAAGATAATTGCGGATTGCCTTTATGGGCGCCATCTTCTACTCCTGACTCAAGTATGAATGTTTATTATGGTTTCACAAACGGAACAACGAACGACTGGAACATCAACGTTACACAAACTGATTACCTGTTCTCCAATGATACTGTCACGCACATCGGAGTGAAAGGCAGTGGATATTCCATGAAGATCACCAAACTTGGCTGGGTTGATATTGGCCACCTTGCTCCCTATTCAAATGCAAGCATGACTTTCACTTCAGCCGGCACCAACACGAATTACATTGATGTTTACATTGTGTTCAACAATCGCCATTCATTTATAAAGGTAAATTCACTGGCGGCACATAATCTTCCTTCTGGGGAGCCTATAACTGTTTTTGCACTTGCAATGGATTCAGGTGGACAAATGTATTTTTTCAAACAAAATTACAATGTCGCAAACGGAATGGTAATACCACTTCAAATGACACAGGCTACATCAGCGCAGGTTTTAGCTGAAATGAGTACTCTCTGAACAAACCACTAACCACAAACTTCTTCATGGCTCTAAGTATATTTGAAGATAAATCCAAAGCCCCGGGAAATAGCGAACTTGCCGGAGTATTAAAAGAAAATTTCAAACTCTGGAATGAATTAATAGACGTTGTTCTTAAACACTATCCTGCTGCAACCAAAGAATGGCACTATTCAGGAACGAATTACGGATGGGGTTTTCGTTTAAGAGACAGCAAGCGTGCGATCATTTACATGACACCTTGTGATGGTTTTTTCAAAGCATCGTTTGTGTTTGGAGAAAAAGCCACCAAAGAAGCGCTCGGGAGTAGTCTTTCAGAAGAAATTCTCAATATCATCCGATCAGCGAAAGTCTATGCGGAAGGCCGCGGCATCAGGGTGGATGTGAAAAATAAAGATTTGATTGAGGATATTAAAAAACTGATTGAGATAAAACTGAAGTATTGAAGTTAGTGGTTAGTTGTTAGTGGTTATTAGCACTCCGCATCATAACATCTAACAACGAACAACAAACAACAAACGCACTATCCTTTCAGCATATTCTCATAAGGTGTTCTGTTCATAATGGATCTTCCCAGTGTGATCTCATCAGCATATTCCAATTCATCGCCAATGGAAATACCTCTTGCAATAGTGGAGATTGTTATTTGAAATTCTTTTAGTCTTTTATAGAGATAGAAGTTTGTAGTATCGCCTTCCATCGTTGCACTGAGGGCCATGATAATTTCTTTAATTTCGCCTTTTGCAGCTTTCCCGATCAATGAATCAAAATTAAGATCACCGGGGCCGACACCTTCCATTGGCGAAATGATACCTCCCAGAACATGATAAACTCCTTTGTATAAACCGGTGTTTTCAATAGCCATCACATCACGCACATCTTCCACAACACACACGATGCCCTGATCACGCTGAGGGTTGCTGCAAATCAGACAAATTTCACTGTCGGAAATGTTGTGACAAAGTTTGCAATAATTGATCTCTTTTCGCAATTTAATAATTGATTCTCCAAGGGCATCAGCAATGGCAGAATCCTGTTTGAGCAAATGAAGTACAAGTCTTAAGGCAGTCTTCCGCCCAATGCCGGGAAGCTTGGAAAGTTCATTAACTGCATTCTCTAAAAGTTTTGATGGAAAATTATACACAGCAGATATTATTTGACTGGCAAAATTACTGTAAATATTCTTGTCGTTATGGATAATCGTTATTGCAGTTTGAAATCGTTCTTAGCGCAGATTGACTCTAAACAGATTGCTATTTATTTGTCTGATTATTTCTTCAAAATTATTTTGTTTGATCATTCCATATCTGCCAATGATATGTTTGATTTGTACTATAGTTATCAGATGGCATCGCACCTGACAAGGTTTTTTCAATTGCCTTGATAGCATTTCATCCTTGAGTCTGTATGTGTATTCATCATTAAAATTATGACTTGTAATCATTACACAAACAAAAGCTTCTTCCTCCGCAATAATATCATTATTTGATAAAATTATTGCAGGATGGGGTTCGAAAGTACCATCCGGTAAAGGGAAATTTACTTCAACGATTTCGCGCTGATGAATTGACATAGACTAAAAAATTGGTGATTCCTCTTTTGGCAAAACACGGGTGATTGTTTCTGCTCCCACAATAGCCAATGAGTTTAAGAATTCTTTATTGCGGACATCAATTACTTTTTTGCCACTGTCTGACATTAAATATACTTTTTCTACCTCTTCTGCTTTGCCAAGGTAGCGCATTATTTTCCTTGTATCAGCGCCTTTTTTAAGTTCAATAAAGAGTTCCATGATTTTTTGTTCTTTTACTGTGCAAAGATATATAAATATGGTAAGAAACCCAAGCAATTAATTTCTATTTTTGCAGCTAAGATTTTGCAATGGAACCAAAATACATCCTCTTTTGCTTCATAGCCTACACCATCATGTTGTTCTTTGTAACATGGCTTACATCGCGCAAGGCCAACAACGATTCGTATTATGTAGGTAATAAATCTTCACGGTGGTATATTGTGGCTTACGGCATGATAGGGGCTTCATTGTCGGGTGTAACTTTTATGTCTGTACCGGGATTGGTAGGCACGCAGCAGTTCACTTACCTTGGCATTGTTGCAGGTTTTCTTGTTGGCTACACTGTCATAGCGACCATACTTCTTCCGCTTTACTACAGGCTCAACCTTACATCCATTTATGCATACCTCAATCAGCGTTTCGGTTTCTGGTCGTACAAAACTGGGGCTTTTTATTTTCTTCTGTCGCGCATTGTAGGTGCTTCTTTCCGCATGTTTCTTGTCGTAAATGTTCTGCAGGTTTTCGTATTTGATCATTGGGGTATTCCCTTTGGACTTGTGGTGGCTGTTTTTATTACCCTTATTGTTCTTTATACTTTCGAAGGCGGAGTGAAAACCATCATTTGGACCGACACTTTACAAACCACTTTCATGTTGCTTGGAGTGGTGTTTTCAATCTATTTTATTTCAAAAGAACTCGGACTTGGATTGGGAGATATCTTTTCAAAGATACAGGCTGCCGGCTATACCAGAATTATCGAAACCGACTGGCACAGCAAGAATTTTTTCCTTAAACAATTTTTAAGCGGCGCTTTTATTTCCATTGTAATGACAGGCCTTGATCAGGAGATGATGCAAAAAAATATCAGTTGCCGCAACCTGAAAGAAGCACAGAAAAACATGTTTGTTTTTAGCGGAATTCTGGTTGTAGTAAACCTGCTGTTCCTCACACTTGGCGCTGTGCTTTACATGTACGCCTCTTCTAAAAACATTCCTGTTCCTGCAAAAACTGACAACCTTTTCCCTATAATCGCTTTCAATTATTTGAGCCCTTTGGCAGGGCTGATATTCATGGTCGGACTTGTTTCTGCTGCCTATCCCAGTGCTGATGGTGCATTGACGGCGCTCACCACTTCATTTTGTGTGGATTTTCTAGGGTTCAAAGACAAAAGCAAACTGGATGAAAAGCAGAAAAAAAAGGTGCGTTACATGGTTCACATTGGTTTTGCGACGACGCTTCTCATAGTCATTATGATCTTTCGTGCGCTGAACAACGAAGCTGTGATCAATGCTATTTACACAGCAGCCGGATATACTTACGGACCTTTGCTTGGATTATTTACTTTTGGATTATTCACCAAATTCGCTGTTCACGACCGCTATGTTTGGATAGTTGCGCTTCTCTCGCCAACCTTATGTTTCATTCTCAGCACTTATTCTGAGACTCTTTTCAACGGATACAAATTCGGCTTTGAATTGCTTATTTTAAATGGGTTTTTAACTTTTGTAGGATTATGGATTTTAAGAAAGAAATGAGTTGCTGATTGTCGTTATTCGTTTGTTTTTTTGAAATTGTATGTTTCTGCTTTTCTTCAGTGGTTTACACTATAACATGCTGAATTACTTTTGAAGCATAAAATCAACTTTCTGCTTTCATTAAGTTGTTAAGAAATTTTACCGCTTGCAAAACTTACTCCATTATTATCAAAGTAGATTTTTATTCTTTCCTGTGAGTTGTTAAACTTTAAAATTAATACACGGGTATTGAAAAGGATTAATGTATCCTTCATTCGTATTGCCTGATTTTTAACAAACTATTATCTTACTTTTTTCTTAAAATTGTTTACTTTTGAACGTACAAAAAACGTAAAATATGAAAAAACTTTTATTATCTGTTGCATTTATTAGCTTCGTCAGCTTTGCAAATGCACAATGCCAGGCAGGATTTACATTTACTGTTAGTGGCGACACAGTATTAATCTATGACGCTTCCACACATAGCGGGCCGGTCAATTACACGATTGACTTTGGTGATGGTTATGGTGGTTCATGGATGAATAATATTCCAAGCCCGTTACGTAATTATTATCCTTATGCCGGCAAGTACAATGTTTGCATGACCATATCTGATACCAACCCTTCAACATGCCACAGTACGTTTTGTGATTCCATTACAATAACATCAGGAGCGCCTTTTCCGTGCAATGCCGCATTTACTTATTTTGTTGACACTTCATCAACTTTCCCGATACGTTTTCAAAACAGCATGCTGCCATATTATGGCTCTAAATGGCTTTGGAATTTTGGCGATGGCAGCTACGACAGCACATCGGGCAACAGCACTGAACATCAATATGCAACCGCAGGCATCTATTATGTTTGTCTGACAACAACAACAAATACTGGCGCCGTTTGCACTTATTGCGACACAATAAGCGCTATACCGTGCGCATCATTGCTCAATGTTACATTCAATAAAAACTTAAATGGCAACACTGCTAGCTTCACAAGTTATTGTTCGGGATCAACACTGACCAATCCCTACTACTGGAGTTTTGGCGACGGCACCACTTCCAATTCTCAAAATGCAACACATACTTATTTGTACAACGGAACCTATTCTGTTTGCCTCACTTATCGTGGCGACAATATGGGCTGTTATAAAACAGTTTGCGACACAATCACCATCAACAATGCAGCATTATTGCCATGCAATGCCCTTTTCTCTTATTACCCGGATACAATGGCAGTAAACTCACTTCATTTTTATGATCTGTCATCAACTGACATTGTTGGCTGGAGCTGGAGTTTCCCCGGAGGAACACCGTCCACTTCGAACAGCCAGGGTGTAAGCGTGGCTTATGCAGCGCCGGGAACTTATACTGCTTATCTTACTGTAGCCAATCAATCGGGTGTTACCTGTTCTTATTCCAACACAGTGAATGTTGGAAGCAGTTGCTCAAATACCAGCGCTTATTTTTCAATGAGCCCTGCAGGCACTCCGCATGTGTGGAATGTAGTCAATATGGCTACCGGAACGCCGCCTATTACCTATTCATGGAACTGGGGTGACGGATCAGCTTATTCATCGGGGCCAAATCCAAGCCACACTTATGCACAGGCAGGATGGTACAATATATGCCTTACAATAGCTGATGCCAATGGCTGCGGCTCTTCATACTGCACTTATGATACGCTTTACAAGTATTCTCCTGAATCCATCATTTCAATTTATGTGACTTCTCCAACCGGAGTGAATGATGTTTCAGCTTTAGCTACTGAAGTTTCAGTGTATCCAAACCCAGCAAATAACAACATAACCATCCAAGCCCCGCAAAATGCTAGCATCGAAATTTCAAATATCGAAGGTCAGTTGACAGGAAACTTTGTGATGAATAATAGCAAAGCCAGTCTTGATGTTTCAGCTTACCCCTGCGGAGTATATCTGGTGAAAGTGAAAACTGAAAATGGAATAGCAGTAAAGAGGTTTGTAAAGGAATAATCCGAATAGGGTAGAGGGGGAATAAAAGATTGAGAAACACTCATCTTTTTTCTAATTCACAAAATTCTCTTAGGAACGTAATTGAATGGTGAATATCGAAGGCGCCGAAATACCGGCGCCTTTGTTTTTGTTCCCGAATATCCATTTGTTAAAAAAAAGCACACTCCGCGTTCTGCAGAGATGTCTCAGCACTTTGCGAATGTATCTCTTTTTTTTATGGAGTATACTCCGCATTTTGCAGCGGATGCTAACTGATATTGTAATCATGTGAATAAGCTGAGGTTTGTTAATAGTAAATCAAAACGTTACACAATGCTTTGTCATGCTTTGTTCATTTAACATACGTTTGAAATTTATTTGTAAATATTATCTCGATAATAATTTGTTGAAAATGGTTCAATTTTCAGTATGAAAAATGGGAGATAAATTTTACAAAGGCAATATTTCATCAATAGGTGAAATAAGTCATGGAAATTTGAATTGCAAACCAGGCACTATTCGTGATGATCAATTTTCCGGGATTGTATTTCTGCAAAAATACCGGTGTGTAAAATCAGTAAGCATTCTTCCGCAAATAAGATCATTGATCTCAAACAAAACCTTGATTTTTTTGTTTTAATATATAGCATAAAAAAAGGCGTCAATAAAACTGACGCCTTTTTTCACTATAGAACAAAAAGTATTTTACAGTGCTCCTTCATCATAAGCACGTTCTCCATGCAAACCTTCATCCAGTCCTTGCGCTTCAACTTCTTTCGAAATTCTGACAGGGGTAATTGCATTGATAATAATAAGCATCAGGTAAGTGAACAGGAAAGCATAAACTGAAGCTCCTGTTACTGCAATAAGTTGTTTCCCAAAGAATGTTGTTCCTCCAAACCACAAACCATCAGCGCCTGCTGCATTTGCTGCTGTGGAAGCAAAAACTCCAAGAAGAATGGTTCCTAAAACTCCTCCAACACCGTGAACACCCCATACATCAAGAGCATCGTCCCATTTCATTTTGTTTTTGAATTGAACAGCAAGATAACAGGTCGCCCCTGCAGCAATACCTATAATTGGTGCTGCCCACACAGGAACAAATCCCGCACAAGGTGTTATTGTCGCAAGACCCGCAACAGACCCCGTTAGCAGCCCCACAAATTTCGGCTTCTTTTCACGTGTCCATTCAATGAATAACCATGTCATTGTAGCAAATGAAGCTGCAACGTCGGTATTTAAGAATGAAAGAGTGGTAACTTTATCAACAGCTACTTCACTTCCTGCATTGAAACCGTACCAACCAAACCACAGTAAACCTGTTCCGATTGCAACAAGAGGAATACTGTTGGGAGTAGAGTTTTTATCAGTTCTGGCGCCAACATAAAATACGGCTGCAAGAGCTGCAAAACCTGCTGTTGCATGAACAACAATACCACCAGCAAAGTCAAGAACGCCCCATTGTGCTAATAATCCGCCGCCCCATATCATGTGGACAAATGGATAATAAACAAGGATCTGCCATGCTGTTAAGAAAATCATGTAAGCTTTGAAGTTTACGCGGTTCACAAAAGCCCCTGTGATAAGAGCAGGTGTAATGATCGCAAACATCATCTGGTAAGCAATGAAAACAAATTCTGGAATCTTCCCGTTTGTGTACATTGAATCAGGAGTCACTCCATGCAGAAAAGCTTTGTCAAGGTTTCCGATAACGCCGCCGGCACCGCCACTGAAGCATAATGAATAACCAAAGATGATCCACAACACTGTAGTCCATCCGAGGGAAGCGAAACTCTGGATCATAATTCCAAGAATGTTTCGTTTGGTAGCTAAACCACCATAAAAGAATGCCAATCCCGGTGTCATAAGCATCACAAGGCTGGCTGCGAGAATCATGAATCCGGTTGAACCGGGTTCAAGTGCACTTACATCTAACATTACATTTGCTAACATTTTTTTTAAAAATTTAAGTTAATAATTATTTGGTTTCAGATAGTAATTCCAAGCACAAAATAGAGATTTCTTGCTTGCGGGTTCGCAATTAACGAAGCTTTTACAGGAATTGAAAACTTGTCAGTGACCTGAATAGTTTTATAACATGTGATACCTGCATTGATAACTCCGAAAGTGTTCCCGTAAGCGCCTGCTGAAGGTGTCAACCCCATGAAAAGATCAAAAGATTTTCCTTTGCAGTTGACAGTGTATCCTAATTCAAAATAAGTAGAGTAATTCTGCTTTACAACTGTCTTTGATGTGTCAACAAGATCCGGTGTGTTTTTCCTGTCGTTTCCATAAAAATATGTGCCTACAAGAAGACTGATTGGGAATTTATCAGGTCCCTTGTATTGCAATGATCCTTCAAATGTGTGGTTGGTTGTCCATTCATTGTAATCGAAATATCGGGTATCATTAGAGTTCGATTCATTGTGGACAAAATAATCAGTGAAGATTGCTGAGATACCTTTGAAAGTATATTTTGCATAAAGATCCACTTCGTGATAACTTCCGGTGGTGTTGAAAGCCCCCCATGAACCTATTTCGAGCCCGCCTTTGGTAAAAGATAATGTAGGTTGAATACTCGGCGCTTTACCATAGTCAAGCCCTCTCCAAATGTAGCGGCTGACAAAATCGGATGAAATATTAATTTTGGATGAAGTTTTATCCTGTGCCTGAATGCAAAAAGTTCCTAAAAAACAAAGTGTCAGTGAAAAAATAAAAATAAGTGATTTGCGTTTCATAATCTAAGATTTTTCCCTATTGTAGTAAAATTCTTACTGAAATTTTGCAAGCAAAAATACTTAAAAATAAAAGCGGAATACTGAAAATGTAGTCAGTGAATCACTACTTTTAATAAGTGTTACACTTATTGAAAGTTCGAGATAAATCTAATTTCAAACACAGATTTTAGAAACTTTTCGGGTGTATTTTGTTGTAATTGAAGATCGTGAAAAAATGCTAATGATGGGTATTATG
This sequence comes from uncultured Bacteroidota bacterium, assembly GCA_903889915.1. Classification (GTDB taxonomy): domain Bacteria; phylum Bacteroidota; class Bacteroidia; order Bacteroidales; family CG2-30-32-10; genus CAISZK01. Next base: position 6,265 of record CAISZK010000052.1, on the reverse strand, counting down.
ATTGGTTTGATTGAAATGTTATTTAGAACAGTTTTTCAATTTCACTTAACCCGGAATGTAGCTTCAAAAAATATGGAATTGCAATATGTGAAAAGCGCTATTCGGTTTTAAACTGACATAGAAATAAACACTGAAATTTATACGTTTTAAATTATTATGTGAATTCATTACCGTCAGCATTGAGATGTCTAAATCCATTCTTTTATGACAAAAAAAAAGCATCAGAATTTCTGATGCTTTTAAAAGTAAAACGAAAAAATATTTCAGCTATTCAGCACTGATGCGATATGCATCTTCACCAAATTCTGAATCATCCATGCCTTTATCTTCTTCTGCCTCTGTAGCGCGAATACCTACAGTTTTATTGACAACCCAGAAAATAAGTGCTGTTACACCTCCCGACCAAACAATGGTTGCAAGAACAGCTTTAGTTTGTATCCATAATTGTATCGGATTCCCATAAAACATTCCTTTGCTCGAAGCCTGAACAGCAGCTGTTGCAAATAAACCGGTAGCCAGTGCACCAACAATACCACCTATGCCGTGTACACCAAATGCATCATAAGCATCATCGTACCCGAATTTCTTTTTTACAACATTTACCATCACCCAGCATATGATACCGACCATGATTCCAATGCAAAATGCACCGGTTGTATCAACAAAACCGGAAGCTGGTGTTATAGCAACCAGTCCGGCAACCGCACCTGTACATATTCCAACCACTGATGGTTTTCCATGCATTCTCCAATCAATCAAAGCCCATGTGAAAGCAGCCATTGCAGATGCAATATGTGTAACAAGGAAAGCACTTGCAGCCAATCCATCAGCAGCTAAACCACTTCCTGCATTAAATCCAAACCAGCCAAACCATAATAAACCAGCCCCAATAACGACCTGAGGAATGTTATGAGGTTCACTTACCAATCCCTTTTTGACATGACTACGTTTTCCGAGCATCAGGCAAACTACAAGAGCTGCAATACCTGAGTTGATATGAACAACAGTACCACCTGCAAAATCAAGTGTGCCCATTTTTGATAACCAGCCATCAGAACTCCATACCCAATGTGCAATAGGATTGTAAACCAATACTGCCCATAAGAAAGTGAATATTAAGAAGCCACGGAATTTTATTCTTTCAGCAGAAGCGCCAATGATCAAAGCTGGTGTAATTACAGCAAACTTACACTGAAACAAAATAAAAATGAAATGAGGAATAGTTCCTACTGTTCCGCCTCCGGGTACTGCCTGCGAATGTGAAATGTAATAAGGACTCAGATCGCCGGGATGTATGCCGTTCATAAATGCCCAATCGAAACCACCTATATAAGGAGCCAAAAAGCCATGTGATGATCCGAATGCATTACTATAACCAAAGGCGATCCATTCTATAGATACTACGCAGGAAATAATAAAACACTGCATTAGTATATTCAAGACGTTTTTGCGGTTGACCAGGCCTCCATAGAACAATGCCAAAGCCGGGATGGTCATCAATAGAACTAACGCTGTTGCTGCAATCATCCAGGCAGTATCTCCTGTGTTGATTGTTGGGTCAGGCACCGCTGTCGTGGTTGCGCTGACAGAATTGGTTTGAGCAATAATCCCTGTTGCAAGAAAGCTCAATGGCAATATGAGCCATAATCTTAAAAGTTTTTTTGTTGATTTCATTGTTTATGTTTTTTTTGTAAATAAATTGATGTAAATGCGTTTTATTGAATGTTTTAAATTCATAATCATTAAAGTGAAAGCCACAGCGCCTACAATCATCCAGGCAGTTTTGCCCGAATCTGCAGCAGCGGCATCATGGGTGGTTGTTTGAGCGATAATTTCTGTCGCAATAAAAGTTAATGGCAAAATCAGCCATAATTTAAGAAGTTTGCTTTTTGGTTTCATAAATTAAGTTATTTGAGTACTGTTAATTATTGATTGTTATTTTACTTGTTTATAAGGTGAACCCAATGACAAAATATAAGTTTCTTGCCTGTGGATTTGCAATTAATGAAGCTCTGACCGGGATTGAAAATGTCTTGGTAACCTCAATGGTTTTGTATCCTGTGATGCCTGCATTCACTACTCCGAATGTGTTTCCGTAAGCTCCCGAAGCTGGTGTCATCCCCATGAACAGATCAAATGATTTCCCTCTGCATTTAACCGTGTACCCTAACTCAATATAGGTTGAGTAATTCTGTTTAACTGTCATGTTGGTATCAGTCAGGTCTGGTGTTACCTTTCTGTCGTTGCCATAAAAGTAAGTTCCCACCAGGACACTTATAGGGAATTTGTCTGGTCCTTTAAACTGTAATGATCCTTCAAAAGTGTGGTTTGTGGTCTTTGATCCATAATCAAAATACTTGGTGTCATTTGGATTTGCTTCGTTATGGATAAAGTAATCTGTGAATGTTAGCGTGAAACTTTTCAGTGTGTATTTTGCATATGGATCAAGTTCATGATAAGAGCCAGTTGTATTCACTGCTCCCCATGCCCCAATTTCAAATCCTCCTTTTGTATAGGAAAGTGTCGGTTGAATACTTGGCGACTTTCCATAATCCAGCCCACGCCAGATATATCTGCTAACAAAGTCGGTAGATACGTTGATTTTTGAAGTGTCCTTAGTCTGTGCAAATGCTGTACTTCCTAAAAAACTTGCAATAAAAATTGCAATAACTAATGTCCATTTTCTGTTCATAATGAAATATTTTTTGGTTTGTTAAGTGAATGTTAAGTATGCCGCAAAACTATTGGTACCTCCATAATCCCACAATCATGCAGTTACTGAAAAATAATAAGAAGGATGCCGAAAAAAAATGTGTGTATTACCGAACTAAAAAGGATAGCCTGATTTAGGGAATAGGCCTTTTTATTTGGATTACAATAATTAAACTTTAAGTAAATTATTGAAAATAGAGAATAGATTTCCGCACTTTAATCTTATTGAAATTAAAAGGGTGTGAGGAAACATTAAATAATTTTAAGAAAAATGCAAAATAAGCCTTCTCCGAAAAGTTAAAAAAATGCCATAAAAAAACCAATACACTTCACCCCATGGGATAACTCGTTTTAAAAGATTCTCATTAAATCTGAAAATATCTAACAGGGTAAACTACACAAAATAATAAAAACCCTGTAAACAGTTTTTAGTGTTCCTGCGCATGCGGAATTGTGTTTTAGAGTTTTAGTAGTAAAATGAACTTGCAGAAGTTGACTCAAACCTGAAACTAGAAACTAGAGACTCTAAACTTTCAAATATTAGCTATCTTATTTCTCAATGCATATTTGATAAGCTCTACAATGCTTTTAATTCCCAGTTTCTGCATGATGTGGTTTTTGTGCGATTCAACAGTGCGTATGCTGATAAATAACTTGTCAGCAATCTCCTGGTTTTGCAGCCCGTCAACCACCATTTGCAGTATCTGTTTTTCTCTTGATGAAAGCAGGTCCTCATCTTTGTCTTTTTCAACTTCAGGTTCTTTTGCTTTGCGCACACTCGAAATATAATTCTCGAAAATTATTTTCGAAATTGTGTCGCTGTAGTATTCGTTGCCTTCATAGATCTGAAAAATTGCTTTTAGCAACTCAGGTCTTGTGGTGTTTTTCGGCAGGTATCCTTTGGCGCCGGCAGCAATAGCATTCACTATAAAATCTTCCTGTGTGTACATTGATAACACCAGCACTTTGATGTCAGGATAATTTTTATTGATCTGTTTTGTGAGTTCTATTCCCGAAACATCAGGTATTGAAATGTCCATTAAAATAATATCAGTTTCCGACATAGGGATTCTTTCAAGCAATTCTTTTCCACTCGATGCTTCTCCCGATATAGTGATCTCCGGCACATTTTGCAATAATGACTTGATGCCATCGCGCACTATCTGATGGTCATCTACGAGAAATACTCCTATTTTTTTCTTAATCATACAATGGAATTTTTACTGTTATTTTAGTTCCTGAATTTTTATCCGTGTTTAAATCAAAAGTCCCTCCCAGAATGCTCACCCTTTCGCGCATGTTGTAAATGCCGTTGCCCTTGCTTCTGAAGTCCTGGCTAAAATCAAATCCTTTGCCATTATCTTCGAGCACCAGCTCCAGGTGATCCTGTAATTCAATTAGCTTTATGTTCACTTCCGTAGCCACCGAATGTTTTACAACATTGTTCAGCGCCTCCTGCGAAATGCGATAGAGGTATGTGCTGATGCGTTCATCAAATTTTTTCATTAAAGGCTCCGACTCGAAAAGTATGTTGATATCCGAAGCATGTGCCATCATCTTGCAAAGATTTCGCAGAGCCGTTACAAGGCCCAGCTCTTTCAGTATCGAAGGCATCAGGTTGTCCGATATCTTCCTGATTTCATCAATGGTCGTATCAAACATTTGTTGCACGTCAATCAACGATTCTTTGCAAGTTTCCTGCGTGTTGATGATATTTTCAAGTTTAAGTTTAATTGCAATCAAAAATTGTCCAACGCCATCATGCAATTCGCGCGATATCCGCTGCCTTTCTATCTCCTGCCCGTCAATCAGCGAGCTGAGTCTCCTTGTTTTTTCTTTTTCTATTTCTTTCCTTTGCTTCTCAATTTTCAATGTCATTTTATTGAAAGTCTCTGTAAGAAATCCAATCTCATCTTTTGATAAAACCGGCAGGCTGATATTGTAATTTCCTTCGCCCACCTGCTCGCTTGCCCTTTGTAGTTTTTTCAATGGTGTGATTATTTTTCTCGACATCACAAAGGCAAACACAAATACCCCCGACACTATTGCAGTAATGCCTATCAGAACAAGCATGAATATACTGTTACTTGTTTCCTTTTTTGCCGTATTCTCTGTTTTCTTGCAATAGTCGTTTGCCATTAATACCACATTGTCAATATGCCTCCGGTGCTCCAGGTATTTTTCCTTTAGTATTCCATCTGCCAATTCTCTGGCATGTTGTTTATCTCCTCTTTTAATTGCCGGTATAAAATCATTGTCCACTATACTGTAAAAGTCTTTTGCAGGGTTGTACGACAAGTTGATCATCTCATTTTTCATTGCCCCATCCGGCATATTTTTTATCCAATAAGCATGACGCTCAAAATATTCCTTCCTTAGTTTATTGACTAAGTATTTTGCTTCCTGATTAAGTGTAATGCTGTCTTTTTCGTCAACCATTTCACGTACCGTCAGATACGACTCTATTAAATACGAAGGTGGGGGAAGAATATCTGCAACAAGGTCTTTCTCCAACACTATCTTATTATAAACAGGACCGTTTACTTTCAAATTGCTCAAGGTTGTCAACGAATAATAGCTGAACCAGATCATGCCGATGGCTATGATCAGAATAACAGTAAAGATCTTTTCAGTTATTTTTAAATTATTAAAAAACTTCATAACAATCCTTCTGTTTATGCGTTATTGAGCAATTTTTCCCCTCGCTTTGTTTCATCTTTTTTTGTTTGGCTTTTGCAATTTCTGATACCCGCTATCCGGCCACAAATACTTCAAAAAAAAACCTATCGTTATTTCCAAACTGCGGTTTTTTAATTCAGCTAAAGTATGCTTAACACTGAACGCCCACAATCAACATCACACTGAAATTGATTAAGAAGCCAACTTAAATTTTGTAAGTGAAATGCTGAAAACTCTCAAACTCTTGCTGCCATTTCGGATTTATAAACCAATTTAAAAAAACAAAATGATTACCAGGAAAAAAAATTGTGGGATTTGTTTTATTATAATTTTGCACCTGAATATTATGGATACTGTTTGAGATTTTAGGTGGGTTTAGTTCCATAATATTTGTTGCTCATGACAACAGCGGCAGGAAGATAGTTTTATACATGATTATGGGTTTTTCATTTAAAACTTCCGCCGCTGTTTTTTTTATTCCAACATTGACGCTCGTTTTCACGTTGGCACTCGTTTCCCCGTTGGCGTGCGTTTCAAACGCGTGCACCTACAAACAAAGTCCTTTTCATCAATAACCTTTTCGAAAAAAACTTATATTTTTCAGTTCAGAACATCCGGGAAAAGGAAGGCGATATTTTAATATGCTTTACTGTCATTTTGGCAAAAACTGTCATTTTTTCATAAAAACAAATATGATTCACAATAACAATGTGTTATAAATATTTTTTTATTGAAAGTTGAATGAATTTCATTCAAAATAGCATCAGAATCATTCAAGTTTAAATGAATTTCATTCAAAATAGCATCAGAATCATTCAAGTTTAAATGAATTTCATTCAAAATAGCATCAGAATCATTCAAGCTTGAGCAAATT
>CAISZK010000051.1 GCA_903889915.1 uncultured Bacteroidota bacterium | reverse complement strand
TCTCAGGTCAAACACAGATTCATCAGGAATATGTTGCCAGCAATACCCGTGAAAGTCGCAGCCATAAGGCGTGGAACAGTGTCCGCCTATGTCGGTCACAGGACATTTTTCCAAAGAAATTATCTTTTTAAACTCAGGTATTTTCATCGCAATTTTTGCCTGAAGCGCAAGCGCAGCCTCTTTAACTGATACTATGGTGAAGAGTTCATGAATATCGAGTTCGCCTTGTCGCACATACTTGTTATTGATGTGAACAATGAAAATATCGGCAAGAAGAATTCCGGAATTTGTAATGACATAATATTGCAGTGCGGCATCCCTGATATAAATATCGTTGATTTGCGTTGAACTTTTCACTTCATAGCCATACCACCCCCCTTCTCTTTTCACAAGTATGTCAAGCGCGGCAAGGACTTCATCAAACTGAAAAGCGGCTTCATAAATCACTTCATTCCCATCATTGATAAACTTTGTGGTGTCGGCAACAGACTGCTGAAATTCAAAAGGAGTTTCGGGACTTGCATCCACACCTCCCGGAAACAGTTGTTGTGCGAGCTTTCCAACATCAGCGCCCTGTGAAAAAATGGACTGTTGATCGTCGCTTATTTCATCACGAAGTTCAAAATGATTTTTGTAAAGCCACAGCGATTTCGTGCACTGGCAGCCACGCATGAACGTGGATTTGGAAAGGATGTGTTTTGTCATTTCAGTGTTTTTTGTTGTCAATTTTTATATCGCCACTACGTGACTTTAATACCATCTTATTTTCTTTATTACAAAGATAACATCCCTCCGGGATTGCTGTTCCGATGCGGCATCTTCATTCCGTGGTAGTGATATTTTTGTAATAAAACAGTAGCGAGAAAATAAATGCCCCAGCGGGGCGGCAGTATAGCAGAAGAAGAATTCCCATACAATCAGAAAGTGCCGTAGGTGCGACATAATCTATGACCCTACATCAATTCTTCATTTACTAACTGATCGTGTTCAATACTGTCGTCACTCCGTGACTTTCAATTGTGCTGACAATTTTGCTCTACCAAACTGCCTTCACTCCGTGACTTTGCTACTGAATTTTCATTACATGTTTTCATCAACATGAAGCTTCAGTATGATGATTTTATTTTCACTCTGTCTTTAGTTTTCAAAGATAAATCAATTATAGAAAACATAACTGTTTCATTGCAATTTTATTTAAAAGCACACACCGATTTGCTCTGGTAAGGCAAATTTCTGAAATTTATAGTGATCCTATTTTATCCGTTCTATGCTATAGATCCGTTTACAATTTCTTTCACAATTCTATTTCACGAATAAGAAAACCCAACTTTTTGCGCCCTATCATTTTCGAACTTTCTGGCTTCAGCATTGAATATTTCAGCCAGCGCCATTGGCTCTTCAACAACCAGATTTTTCCCAAGTTGATCAGCCAGCTTCTGTGCTTTGGGGACTTCAAGTTTTTTAAATTCATACCTTGCAATGATCCTTCCTTTGCGAAGCAATGCATCATCAATTCTTTTCAGATTGGTATTAAAAGAACAAATAATATTTAGCGACAAAGCATCACTCAGCAAGCCATCACCCATATTCAGCAGATTTGAAATAGCTGTATAATCGGTATTGTTGTTTTCCCTTGACATAAGGATGTCTTCACAATCTTCAAGTATCAGTACAGCATTTTGCTGTTTTGTAAGGAAGGGCAAAAAGCTGGGGGACCCTATCCAGTCAATCATGTAATGCGGGATGTAGATGAATTTTTTCTCAATCCGGCTTATCAAATGACGTATGTAATAAGTCTTGCCTGAGCCGTATACCCCGTGAAGCAAAATAAGACCGTTCTTATGGGTCATGGACAGCGAAGAATAAATGATCTCATGGATCTCGGGGAAGTCATCATTGTAATTATTCTCCAAACAAATGTCGTGTTCTTTCACATCGAAATCGTGCAGCTCGAAACCATCACCATCCGTTGATACCATATAGAACTTCTTCACCGGAGGCATGACTTTCATTCTAAATTGCTCAGTAAGCTTAGCGATATCTTTCACTTCATCCAGGGGAATGCCATTTCCGTAAAGGACCAGGACTGTCTCCGGCTCCACCCAGACAGCAAGTCCCTGCCGCAACATAAGGAAAGCTTCAGTAACAAACTCCCTGTCCTTTAACTTCGGATCATTGTAAATACTATCAATCCGTACTACATCATTACGGCTTAATTCATATTTGCTCATCAAATAATCAACATAATCTTTCCTCTCGATGCCATAATCACAACCTACTTTGTAAATGCTAAAAGTTTCCTGAAAGTAAAACATAAATAGTTTCCCCCAATGAAAATGATTTTCTCCACGTCCCAGGTTTCTGCATCCGTAAATATCAACATTCCCGCTACCCAGCAGTTGTTGTGTAATTAATTTATCCGTTTTATCATTCATAGTCTATAGATTATTTTCTTTCCACATCTCACCATTGATCATATCAAGCATTTCAAGAATGTCCTTTTGTTCGGTCTCAAAATTTTTATTTTCGGGATCTATTGCTTTCAATGTTTGGTTGCAAATATTTTTCGCAGTTCTAAGATCGCCTGTGTACATGCTTAGCTGGGCTGTCAACAGTTTCAGGTATGTCTGCCCCGAAGCAGGATTTATAAAGTGATCAAAAACACAAGCTGTCCTTGATGATTCCAAAGCAGAATGTAATTTTCTTTGTTTTTTCAACACTGAAGTCCGCTCAAAAAACAGGTCGGAAAGTGCATCAAATTGCCGGTTAAACGCGCTGCTCACCTGGTTTTCGAAAGTGATGAAATCTTCAGCAATATCAACCCCGTATTTTGCAAACAGTTCAATCTGGCGACTTATTTTTTTAGTATTTTCCTTGTAATACGAGGGGTGGTTGGCCATGAAGTATGCATGATGGTAGATCATTTGCGTTTCGTTCTGTGCCTCTACTCCACTCTCACAAACCCTGGATGCTTCCTCTATTGCATTAAGCAAATTATTGACGTCTTTCTTGTTGTTGAATATATTTTTCATGCGGGTGATGTACATCAGTTTCCAAGAAGCCACCTTACGTTTCTTGCCTTCTTTCAAGATAAGCCTGAAAACTCTTGCTTCCTCATCATCAAAATGTGATGACTCCATGATCACAAGATCCACCTGCTCCTGATACAGAATAACGCCGCATGTTATGTTCAGCACATCAAAGCCGGCATATCTCTTGTATTTCCAATTTCTCTTGGTGATATAGTCAAGCATCCTGCCATGCCAAAAATCATCGTCTCTCAGAAAAGTGTTTAAAATCATGATATCCCTTTTGCGAAGATCCTCAATCTTTGCATAGAATTTATACGCCTTCACACCCTCCGGCAAATAAGGAAGCCCCGCCGATTCAGGTGTCTTTAAAAAGTCAAAAGTCTTCTGGTCATAATCCGGTATTGTACTCAATGCAATCATCTCTCAAAATGTTGATGCTGCAAAGGAAAGAAGGGGGTACGCAGTGAGAATGCGGAGGGGAAATTTTTTTGAAAAATCAACAATTTTTTCTAACGAGCGTTGCTAGTAAAATTTTGATTGAATGGTGAAGTTAGAGAAAAGCTAAAGGCTGATCCTTTTTTCAGATTTCCAATAATCAAGGGCAGAAATTAAAATAAAGGTCATTGCAAGCAGAACGTATTTTCTAACACGATCATCCGAATTTACAATTTCAACTTTCCTCTTCCTTTTGATCACACCTGGATATATCTGGTTATTGCAGGTCCGGTTTTCCTTGAACACAGCGACAGCTATCGTGGAATGCATGCAACAGGAGTTTGTTTGAGACTGATCTCTGATTTCATCAGAAGGAAAATTGTATCCCCGAAACGATCGAATTTTCTTTAATTGTAAGGGATGTTATCCTTTTAATTTTTATTGAACCCAAAAACCTACAATACTTAATATTGGAATAAATCCCCGTAATTAATGGTGCGAATTATACCGGCAAATTGAAAAAATTATTTGAGTTACTCCCTTGATAAATTAGAATTATTACTCGGAAAATTACAAACGACCTTCCAATGAATAAAAAATCTCCTTTTTGCAAATATTGATTGACAAACAAATAACTAATTTTTTGTAATTCCATAAATTTTGTTTTTTATTTTTGCTGAATAATTAGAAAATAATTCAACCCGTTTAATTTACTAAATTATGAGCGATAAAAAGAAACAGAAAAACAAAGAAGAAATTCCTGCAAAACTAAGCGATCTGGAGGAAATTGGTGTAAAAGGAAAAGTAAAAAAAGTTGAACAAAAACTTTTTAGAGGGCATTTAAAATCCGGAGTTATTGTTCAGGGTGAAGAGATTTATCATCATCATAAAGATAGGAATTTTACAATGTTCTTTGACGAACAAGGCTTCAAAACTCAAAAGATATACCGTCTATTTAAGGACCACGTTTCAAAAGAAATTTATAACAATCTTGGGCAAAAAATTGAAACCCATTTTTGGAATGAAAGGATAATTGATAGCAAAGTCGTGTATGAATATAATGAAGATGGTAAAATTCTCAGAACGTTTCATTATAATGAGGACGGTTGTACCTCTATTCATGAATACGAATATGATGCGATGGGGAATAATATTTTACTCGAGACATTTGACAAAGATAAAAATCCGACCTTAACTTTTGCCATGAAATATGATGAGAGGGGTTTCGTAATTGAAGACAAAAGAACAAAGCCGGATGGAACAATAGAATACTGGACCGTCATGAAGAATGATGATCATGGCAATGCCATTGAACGGCAGTATTTGAATCCTGATGGCAGTGAACAAAAAACTGAAAAGAACACTTATGATTACGACGCTGACGGAGTTTATATTGGAACGAATGGACGTCATCACAGGAAAGATGCAAAGCTAACTTATAATGAATTCGAACACGACCCACAGGGCAACTGGCTTACCAAAGTGGGGTTTCACAAAAAAATTCCTGTACTTATGATCATGCGCGACATTCAATATTTTGACGAATCCTTAAACAATGTATCATTAAACCTCAACCCTTACTCAGTAAAAAGAATACAGTACACCATGGAAAAATCTGAAGAAAATGCACCTGAACCGTTAAAGGAACAAGCCGGCAATGCAATACAATTATCACTTTCGCAAAACTACACTCAGGTTGCCCAAAGATTGCATTGGCTTGCTGAAGCCTGCAACGGCGAAAGCTTTTCTGCTGTTCGCTATTATGCCATCAAAAATAACGATATTCCTTCGGCAATCCATTTTGCAGGGCTGGATATTGAAGCCATAGCGCTGCTCAAAGAGTTGAAGAAAAATATGGGGGCAAGTGTGATCCACTCTTTTTACCAGGACTTCAATGATGGTTTGGGACGAAAATTAGTTCGCTACACATTAAGTTTCCCTGACAATGGTTACCTTTTACAGGCTCTCAATATCCAAAGCATGGACGATGACGAGTATGAGGTGCTTGACTTTATTAGTTTTGATGATGATTTTACCGGTCAGGTTAATATGAGTGACTTCATGCTGTATCATCCATCTGACGACTCAGGATTGCGTGATTTGAAATTCGAAGAAGAGCTGGCAAATACAATTGAAATGTGTACACTTGGAAAGGTCCCTGACAAACCAGAAATAAGTATGGTTGAAGTTTCAGTTAATGGTAATTTTAAATTGAAATCCTACCCTGTATTCGACAACTTTATCATCAATGACCTGGATATGCATTACGGTTATGGTTTCGAGAAATTCCACGATGACCTTATCCGGCGTTTTCAGTCCGAAACCAGAGGGCTTGTGCTTTTTCACGGCACTCCAGGAACCGGCAAAACTTATTATATCCGTCATCTGTTGCGCAAAATGACTACCTACAACAAGGTGGTTATTTATATGCCACCCAACATGGTTGACAGTTTGGTTGACCCGGTCTTTGTAACTTTTCTTTCAAATGAAATATCCAGGTACTCACTCCAGGGATATTTTTGCGTTCTGCTTATTGAAGACGCCGAACCTTTGCTGGCTTCGCGCCAATCGGAAGGACGAATACAGGGCATTTCAAACCTGCTGAACATGACCGATGGATTACTCAACGATATGCTAAAACTGCAAATAATTTGCACATTCAATGTAACGGTGAAGGAATTGGACAAAGCGCTTCTTCGTCCCGGACGCCTGATAGCCCGCAAAGAATTCAGGGCAATGACTGCACTTGATGCCAACAGACTTGCACAGCAACTCGGAGTAAAACATCATTTTACCAAACCAGCAACACTCGCCGAAGTTTATTCACTTGTAAAAAATCAAAACACCCTGGTGCACGATTAAGGTGACAGCGATTTAAATGAATGAATTTTTTCAATAATTCTTTGTTAGAGCGCGTTTCCGAAAGTTAGAGCGCGTTTCAAAACGCGTTATTCTCTCTAAAATCTCACCCCCGGTTAGAGCGCGTTTCCAAACGCGTTCTCCAAAAATATCCTCCGGGTTAGAGCGCGTTTCCCAACGCGTTCTCCAACAAAATCACTCACGCTAGAGCGCGTTTCCAAACGCATTCTCCCAAAATATCTCACATATTTATTTTCTTCTCCCAAAACTTCCCTCCATTTTCCCAATTTTCACCTATCTCCCTGACCACATACATTTTAACATTTTTTCCATATTGTTTTACATTGCGAAAAACAAGTTTTTCAAAATAGAAAACAATATTTTCGAAATAGAAAACAAGTTTTACAAAGTGTCCATATTGTTTTCTGCAATAGAAAATTTGTTTTCTACTCTAGAAAATTTGTTTTCTGCTCTAGAAAATTAGTTTTCTATTCTAGAAAATTAGTTTTTCATTTTAGAAAACAAGTTTTCTGCTTTTTTCACATTGTTTAACGTCTTTGCAACTAACCTGAGAAGGCGAAAAGTTTGTTTTCTGCAATAGAAAATTTGTTTTCTACTCCGTCAACATTGTTTTCTACAAAATAAACATTGTTTTCTGCACAAGAAAAGTAAATGGAGAAATTGAAAAGTTTTAGGGAGGTTGGGGAAAAGTTGGTTAATGGATTGAAAAAATATAGGGAAGAATTGGGGAGGAAAATGGAAAATTTGGAAAAGGGAATTTAGAGGGGGAATGCAATTACCAATGGAATTACAGTTACAGTTAAAAACGTGGCGGAGTTTAGATCCGCCACGTTTGAAACTGTTTAATTCAGGATTATTTTCCTGCTAAACGATTTTTCATTGTTTTGTAATACTACCAAATAAAGTCCAGCAGTCAGGTCTTCATTATTAATGTGTATTGAGTTTAATCCTGAAATTGCATTACCGGAGAACTGCTTCAGCACTTGTCCCGAAAGATTGTATAAGTTGTATGAATAACTCTCACCTTCTTCAGCAACGAAGTTTATTTCAATATCATCACTTTGTGCTTGTAATACAGAAATAAGATTGAAATTATTATTATGGTCACAACTAACTGATATTATATCGGAATAAGTAAACTTCCCATCATAATCAGTCTGTTTTAACCTGTAATACGAATTTTCAAATAAAGGGTTCTCATCAAAAACCTGGTAAAATTTAAGGTTATTACTTGTGCCCGCACCCGGATAATCCAAAACTTTTTCAAAAGACTGGCCATCTTTAGTACGTTCAAGTGAGAAATAAGCGTTATTGATTTCAGATGCAGTAGTCCAAGCCAGAGTTACTTTATTATCTATACACTTGGCCCCAAAGCTGATAAGCTGTATCGGAAGTGGAGGCTTTGGTTTTTGTATCAAAACTATAGAATCAAGGCCGAGGTCATTTCCAATACGTTGATTTACAATATCTATTATTCGTACAGTTAAAGTAGTATCTTTGCTTCCTGAGATCCAAAGAATGCACTTTTTGTACCAAACACAAGGCGTATTTGGAGCAATAGCAGTATCAATCAATACGTTGTTTAAATAAATTTTAAGAATTGCAGGATTGGATATAGAAATATTGCAAATCATAAATGATAAATTTTAAGTTGATGATGATGAAACAGGGACAGTAGTTTTCAGAATAGCTCTATTCGTATCATCAGAACAATTAAATACCCAAAAGGGGACCGAAGAAGGACAATCACTCCAGAAGCCCTCAATAGTATTGGGATTGTCTATAACATAATACATACCTGAGTAATAAGGATACTTTGACCACGTATAATCAGTATGAAAATATTGCTGGTGGTAATAATCTATTACAATTGGTTGTTGAGCACTTGCTGTAAAAGTACAGACGAACAGTAAAATGGTAGCACATATAGAAGCTACGCATAAAGTCAAATTTCTCGTTTTCATAATACAATCATTTTGGTTTTTAAATTGTTGTTTGGTTTATTAATTTTTATCAGTTATTTTTTATACAGCGTACAGAGAATCCGGCTAGTTTGTTATAATAACTAGAGTAAGCACTAGAGCAAAAACTATTTAATGTAAAATAATAGGCTGAGGTACTATTGTTTTCAGTAACTAACCAGTAAAAGGCACTCTGACCAGAACCAAAAAGAACCCCATCACAACTAAGCAAACCACTTGGGAGTGCAGAGAAACCACTACTTCTAAATACAGTTGAATTTGAATTTCCCCAAGGAGTATGAGCTTTAAGAGCAGTGCCAGCCACATCAACTCCTCCTAAATAAGTTGTAAGTTCCTCAAAATCTTTTAACGTTGGTAAATACCAGCCGGCCGGACAAGCTTTTTGAGCCATTTCAAAAGTGTAATAGCGACCATATTTACAGTAGCTGCTATCGTGAAAAGGGCACCAACTACCGATAATATTGTATCTGAGATTTTCAGCCATCCAAACCTGATTGCCAATTGTAACAGTTTTGTATATTGTACTGTCCCTGTTGTCTATAAAGGAATCTGTTGTCTGACCAAAGCTAAAAGGATAAACAAAAGCAGACAACCAAGTAATCAAAAGGTAAAATTTTTTCATTGTTAGTTTTTTTAAGTTTTTATTTATAATTTCATTAGGTTGAATATTGTCTGCTTGAAAATTTCTTTCCAAGCAGACAATAATAGGTTCAGAGTTAATTGTACATTTTATTTGCACTAGCTTTAACATGCCAACCATAGTAAGAAGCATTACTAGGTAGTTGATTCATAGGCTTGTCCTTTGTATTATTGCTGCGATAAGTCAAATAAATCAGTGACCCTACCTTTTTAGTTACCAACATGCTATGGTCAACAACACCATTTGCAGGGTACCAATCAGCCTGAAGAATATCACCAACTGACAATGAAGAAGGCACATAACATGCAGAATAAATCCGGCCAGAAGAAAGCACATAAGTTTTAAAATTATTTGCACCTGTCCAACAGGCGCTGCGGTTAGAAAGGCTGTAGTAATGCCAATTGCTGTTCATTACCCAACCAGCACTTAACAAACTCCAATTCAGGAAGTTAGTGCAGTCGCCCCCTAAGTTGGTAAAATCGTAATAAGGTGAACCAGGAACCGAGGACCAATGTGCATAAGCAAAATTGACTGCTGCCGTTGCATTGTAAGCGTATTTTGCAGATTCTTCAGTATTGGCAAATGAATCTGCAGGAATTTTAACCATGGTTGGGTTAGCATTGAAAGCCCAAGGCTGATCATTACAGGTTTCGTTAACAAGCTTAAAAGAAGTACCAGTTCTTACGACAGTGTAAGAATGTTGGTAAAAGCCTTCCGGTTGAATAAAGGTACTTGGTCTGTCTGGATCAGGCTGGTTGCTGGTAAGAGTATAATGCTCGGTTGCATTATAAGAAATCTGTTTACCCAGTTGTTTGATGTCGAAAATTGAAACAACAACCTTAAAATCGGTATAGGCAAAATTTGACTTTGCCAGACCTTCTCTTTGATCAGTAATCAAGGAAGCTTCAGTTGATGCATCTTTCGATGCAACATAAAAGCCATCCAGTGATTTTACATCAGCCGTAGTGTTTACAAGTAATGCATACTTTGCACTGAGGCATTTTGTGGTGAAAACTTGCAACTCATCATTCATAGTTGCGTTAATTGTTGTTGACTCAACCGTTGTTCCGGGAACCAAATCTCCTGCTTCTTTTTTGCAGCCGATCGTCAGGGCAAGAAACAGTGTTAATCCGATCATCATTTTTTTCATTTTGAATAATTTTAGAATTTATAACTGATTTTAGTTATATTACAGCTTGCAATTAATGCACCGGGAATGATAGGGTATTTTCTATATTTTTAAACTAACAGTAGTAAATTTACTAATCATAAAAAACCATTTTAGTAAGAACCCTAACTTTAATAGTCAAATTTTCAAAAATCCATTTAGATGTCTTGTAAACGGTTGTGTTTTAAATAGAAGCCTTGTTCGAAAGGAACAATCAGAGTGACTATTCCGGGTCATTCGGCGCCACCTCTACCGGAG
>CAISZK010000050.1 GCA_903889915.1 uncultured Bacteroidota bacterium | reverse complement strand
TCAATAATAAATCGAATAGCATTAAGCTTAGTTGCACATGAGAAAACAAAAAAACGTAGTGTTAAAGGAAAACGTCTGGATGCCGGATGGGACAATAACTATCTCCTGAAAATCCTAAAAAATTAGATGCGTTTGCCCTGTACTTTTGACAAGCTTGATAAATTGATGATCATTTTTGATAATGATACGGATGGTGAGTTTTACAGGAAATATTTTGACAGTCGTATAATTGTGGATTTAGGAAAAGGTCATGCAACGATTGTATTGAATTATGAAGCAGGAAAAGGTGTTGCACAAACTGTATTTGGAGGTAAATTTGAGGCAGGAGATTCATTTTTGATAAGAAACCACAGTGAGGAAGATGCAGTAGCCGGTTTGACTTCGGCAGAAAATACGGCTCCTGAAACAAATGCTACCTTGATAAAAGGTAAAACTGATATGGTTTTGGAAATTCCAAAGGATGCGAATATTATAAGCTTAAGATTGCTGAGTGTTGTTGCACAAAATAAATTTAAACCGGCAAAGTTCACAGTGTTTTTGATTAAAGGGATAAGCCAGAGTAAGGCAACACATGTGGAGATTACGGGGATTCCTAAGTAGGATTTTTGATTTGAGATTTGAGATTTTTGATTTAAAATTTAAATTCAAAGATCCAAATTCCAAATTCCAAATTCCAAGAACCAAAAACCAAAAATCAAGAAGGCCTCCAGATGACGGGGGCTTTTTTTTGTTTTAAAGGTGCTCGGATTACAAATCCTCGCGAACTGGCAGACAAGGAGCGAGATTAAATAAGATGTTCTTAAACCAAAAAAAAAGCAGCAATATTCCACCTCGATAAAATCAACTTCTCATTGCCTCACCAGCACAATTTTTCCGCTTATCCATTGCTTTCCCAAAGGATACCGGATCAAATAAATTCCTGTGGCATATTCGCCCAGATCGGCGGTGACCACCTTTTCAGGGTCAATGTTTTTAATGATCTGAAGAACTTTTCCGCCAAGGTCGCTGATGTATAATTCTTCAATTTTTCTGTTTGCAACAATATTCACAAGTCCGGTGGTGGGATTGGGATAGAATTTCCATTGAATATCCAACGAGTCGCGGGTGTTCAAAGGCCGGGTATTGGTTGTGTTTACAGAATCAACCTTTGCCGTGTCGGCATTATTCAGTATCACAACCTGCGAATCGGGAAGATTGACACCAAGGTCAGCGAGCTTTTGCTGGCAATCGGGCATATAGGTGAACGATTTGATCACCCTTACCAAAAGATCGTTTAAAATTTCGACCTGGTAATTGTCAGTGCTGGGTTTGATGTGGGAGCCCCCTACCCCACTTTCGTCAGTCAAAAAGACATAAGTTCCATTGGTTGCAAGCGCAAGACATCTCATCAGATATTCTGCATTCTTGTTGGTGCCGCTTCCTGTGATCGGTACAATTCTGATCCCTTTTTCGGCTGCCTGCAGGCACAATTCTCTCATTTTTGCCTGGATCACGGGAGTATCGTGAGGAGGTGCATCCAACACAAGAAACAATATTTTTGTGCGCGTATCCTTGCTCCAGCTTAATTTGTTGATGGCAGTGTCGAGCGCAATTTCCACAGCTTCCTCGTAATCGCCGCCACCACCGGCGTTGTGCTCATTGGTAAATGCAACAGATTCGGAAAGCACAGAAGTGAAGTTTTGCGACTGCGTCAAATAAACATCGCCATGGTCGCGGTAAAAAACATTTGCAAAGCGCAAATTTAAAGTATTGCTGAATTGTTTGGCTTTGTGGATAACACTGTTCATGTCGAATTTCAGGTAGTCAATTTCATCCTGCATGCTTCCGGTAGCATCTACCACAATGGCTATATCAACATTTGCAGATTGCTCACATTTGGTATCAATGACCACAGAATTTATCCCATTTTCAAACTTTTTGATTTTATTGATCGTTTTGCTTTCGTCATTGTAGTGAATAGTGATAGATGTGGCGGAAGAAAGGCTCAAAGTATCATAGAGCAGCCTTTCCCAAAGCTCGGCTTTGCCGGTATTATCGGACCTACCGGTAAAAACAACTTTTAATCCGTTCAACAATTCGACTTTTGCATTTGCAAGAGGCAAGCCATTCTGATCCTTCAATTGAACCGTATAGCGATTGGTTGGAGAAAAATTATAGAAAGATTGATTTGCCTTTAGCTCGCCCTTTGTCAAATCTGTCCAGAGGTTCCATTTGCTGAAATCATTGATCTCGCCGGCGGTCAGTTTGCCAACTGAGGCGCTGTCTTTAATACTTGGTTTCCCCCAGGCATACCCGGCAGTTAAACCCTTAGAGGATGTAGATTTTAAATACGACCCAAACCCACCTCCAAATGAACGAATGGAATCTGCTGCATAGCCTAACGTTGCTTCAGCAGAGAATCTGCTCTTATCATCTTTGGATAAGCTAAAATCTGACTTTTCATCTTTGGTAACTTTAATTTCTTTGGTGATGGTTTTGAAACCCGCATAATTGATCTCGCATTTATAAACACCGGTGTCAAGCTTCACATTGAAATTGCCATCACGGTCAGTGAGAACATTTGCCACAAGTTTGTCACCTTTATAAATATTAACATTGGCATAGCCCACGTTTTTTTTAGATGCAAAATAAGCATTGACATTGCCTGAAATGGATTGCCCGAAAATTTCAAAAGAACAAATGCTGAATAACAGCGGCAATAACAGTAGTGTAATTTTTTTTCTTTTCATGGTTCATTTATTGGTTGAAAAATGGAAATGTTGAATAATCAGATTAAGCCACAAAGACTTTGCCAGTTTTGATTTTAAATGAAACTTTCAAAACAACTTCCCCATCCCGAAGTTTCGCATACGCGTCAAGCTAAGGAATCATTTTTCCTAAGGAAAGTCCAGTAAGGACGATATATTGGTAGAATAGTAAAGTGAAGAAAAATAAAGTCCCATCGGGACGGTATATTGGTAGAAAATAAAATACGGAGAAATCAAAAGTGCCGTAGGTACGACATTATTATGAACCATATAACATCATCAAATTGATCACAATTATTATATCGTCACTACGTGACTTTTGGGTGAGGCTGATTATTTTTTCTACTAATAAACCGTCACTACGTGACTAACCTTTTCAGTTTATTCAGCGTTTACAAAATTTCCATTTCATTCAGGTTTGATCTGAGTTTGCTGAATTTCGTCGTCGTCCTGGTCATCACCAAAAACTATCTTTTTTAATTTCTGGTAAAGAAAAGAAACAAGCAGCATGATAACACCGAGGATCACAAATGCGGCAACTTTGCCACCCGCCGAGATATAGCGAATATCAAACACAAATAGTTTAAGGATGATGATCCCGAAAATAGTGAGCGAAATGATGCGCAACATTTTGTTTTTTTGGCGCAGCCCGTTGATCATGATCAACAGCGATGCGATTCCCCATATAATCGGATAGCCGATCATGTGACTGTTTTTCATAATTTCAGAAACATCAGTTGTTGAATAAAAGCCAAGGACACAAAGATGATCAAACTCAACACTGGCAATGAATAGGAGAACAAAACAAAAATACCAAAGGTAGGTATGGTAAACTTCGGGTGAATCAGCAGCGTGTTTCCTCACCACGTTTTTAATGATGATCAAGCCTGCAACCACTATTGCAACGTTCAGATAATGGTACATGAAAATACCAATGCCCCCCATGTTCGAAAACAAATAATCATTCCGAAGCTGGACATTTTCAGTCAATGAAAGGATAATGTGTAAAAGGTGAGTAATGACAATGGCAATGCTAAACAACACGAGAAGATATTGTGGCATTCTATTCATGAAAATTTTGAAAACTCCAAGTAAATATGCAGCAACAAACGAGAATATGACAATATCAAACAGTGATGGCAGGCAATTGTAAATATTCAATCCATGCGCCAGTTCAAGTATCAGGACAATGAATAAAACAAAAAGGGCAATTACATTCAGGATGGAACGATAAGCAGCTGATGAAAATCCCGGAAGAATATTTTGTTGTTTGAAATACCTGACGAGAAAAATATTTGTAAAAAGGGAACCTGTAACAAATATTCCCGTAAGAAATGCTTTATTGAATACGACAGCTAATACTTCATGACTTGTATATCCATAATAATTGACCCAGTCGAACAAAAGGCTTATCAACAAAACCAGGAGAACTGAAAAAGAAAATATCTTCAAAAGGACAAGTCCTGATTTTTCGGATAGCCAGTAAAGCAGCACAAGCTCTATTGCCCAGAACAAGGTGATGAAATTGCCTTCGAATTGAACGGGGGCAATTAGACTGATGAACCCTACACCAAATCCAAGCAGAAAATAC
>CAISZK010000049.1 GCA_903889915.1 uncultured Bacteroidota bacterium | reverse complement strand
CACTTTTTTCAGTTCATTAACCCCGTTGGATATTACTTAATAAAAATGATTTGCAAAAACTAAAAGCTATCCCACGGGGTTAAAACGAACTGCAATAAATGCTGCACTGACATCTATTGCAGTCTTGCTTTAGCGGACTGAAAATAAAATCTGCTACTACTGTTGCGCTTTAGCATCATAGTTATTTTGCTTTTTTTGAGGAATAATAATGCAAAATGTAAAACAGGAAAATGTAAAATGTAAAATGAAGAAAATGTAAAATGTAAAACAGAAAGATGTAAAATGTAAAAGTCACCGCAACAAAAAACCAAAAACAAACCCGAAAATCCTATTCAATAGCATAGTTATAAACCGTCCTTTCTGATCCCACAATGAGATTCAATGCGCCATCATTGCTGAGGCTCGAAACTGAAAAAGGACTGGATCCGGTAAGAGGAAAGCCATTGCTGAGTGTGCATTCCGTTTTGAGAAGGTAGATATTGCTCGTTTTAGCACTCACAAAACCTATCATGCCATTGCCATCAGCATCCTGGTAATAGGAAGGGCAACCTGCAATCTCCACAGGGAAGGTGTAAGAATATAAAAGTTTAAGCGCAGCATCGTAAATGCTGAGTTTGTTCTCGTCGAAGAAAATATATTCGTTGGCTTTGTCGTTATTAAAATCTTCGTAGAGGAAGTAATGGTTGGGGCTGAATTTGGCCACGGTTTTTTTATCCACATTGCCTGAAGCGGAGATAAAAGCAAGGTTGCCCTGGTTGTCCGTTGTCAGTATGCTTGATTTGGTTTTCTTACTTCCCTTGATGGCGTAAAATTTGCCAAAAGCAGAAGCCGTGAAGCTGTTTTTAACCCTGATCTTTTGCTCGCCTGCTTTGTTGAGCACATAGATGTTTCCTTCCTTGTCCGATGTGAGCAGGCAGTCGCTACCATTAAATTTCAGACAGGTCACTTCTTTGCAAATATCGCTTTGTGTGTTGTAAACAGTCCAGTTTTTGTTGACAGCGCCGGTTTTTGTAAAATTGCAGATCTTGTTGCCGCAGGGCACATAAAGATTATAGTCTTTGGTGTTGGCAAAATCCGCCACTGTCATGGCTGCTGTGGCTTCATCGCTGAGGTGCAGCGGAAAATCGCCAACGCTCTTGCCTTCCTTGTCCAAGAGGTAAATATAATTCTGTGTGTTGAACATATACTCGCTCTTTCCGTCTTTGGCATAATCAATCACAAAAACATCGCTGAGGGGTTTTTCCTTTAGTTCGATTTTCCACAACAGCGAGCCGTCTTTGTCTATGAGATACATATTGGCAGCATTGTCGAAAGCGATGATCTTTTTCGATTTGTCAGAAATGTCCGAAACCACCTGTGGTTTGTTGAATACTGCCGAATCGAGTTTCAGCGACCACAATGCATTTGATTCGGCAGCTGAGGAAGAAGTTGTTTTGATGCAGATATTGCTATAGAAAAGTTTTTTCTCTGCCCTCAACTGGCACGCGAATGCACCGAAGTTTTTAAAGTTGTCAAAATGATGACTCATGTAGTCTGCAATTCCTTTGCCTGCATAATTCGTGAAAATGTGTTGCGATTTGCGGATGTTGCAATAAAGATAGATGTTCGATTCGGTCGCGATGTTCTTTGCAAACGAAAGATAGTTGTTGTTATCGCTGAGTTTTTTTGCATCTGCAAAGTCTTTCAGAAATGAATCAAGGGCTTTTGATGAATTTGCAAAGATCACATAATCGTTCACAATGGTGTAATAATTTCCCTTCACTGCATCGAACAGTTTGCCAAACAAAACAGGTATCACTCCGGGAATTTTGTATTCATAGATCTTATTGGGTTCAATAGAGGTGGGTGTGGTTTTGACTTCCTCCATTTTTGGTGTTGTTTTTTTCTTTTTACCCTTCTTATCTTTTTCAGATTTCTTTGGCTTCACTGCTTTCACTGTCTGCACCTGCGACTGTGGTGCAAGCATGGTCATGGCATTGTTGATATTGTCGGCTTTGATCACAGCAAACATGCTTGTGGTAGCATCTGAATCGGCAGGCTCGGTAACCACCAGCGCCATTTCTTTGCCTACCCATGTTGTGAAATTCTTTTCAACATCGGTCTTATAATCGCTGTTGAGTTTGGTGATGGCAGCAGTGCGGGCGTTGAGTGTTCCGTGTTTTTTCAGGTAAGCTGAATATGATTTGTACCATTTGTCGAAGTCGCTGAAACCATAGTAAACAAAGGAAGCTGTTGACGATGGCAGCACATCGGTCATCATCATTTCATGCGGCTCCTGTCCTGCAAATAAACTCAGAAAACCGTTGGCGGTGTCGTTGGCAGTAGTAAAGCCATTGAGCAATATCACATCTTTTTTCACACTCACATCAAGCGCTGACCAATCGGCAAAGCTTGCCATGGAGAGTATGTTTTTTATGTAAGCCGGTGCAACAAGTTTCGAAAATAAAGTGGAGAAATACCGGAAATTGATGTAAACGTCAGCTAGAACTTTTTTGCCGGTGGTCTCTGCAACTTTGGAAAATCCTGCATCTTTAGTCACCGATATCCCCGACTTTTGTTGTTTGATGGCTGATTCCACAAGCATACGCTCAGCGCTGCAAATGAAAACATTTTTTGAAATGGTGTAATCAAATTTCTCCGTTCTCCCCGGCATTGAAATCTCTTTGATCTGTGTTCCCATAAAGGTAATATCAAACTCGGCAGAATGCGGGGGGATTGCTTTTTTGATGATCTCGTCAACAAAACTTTCGTTGCAGGTTTTATTGAGACCTGTGAGGTAAAGAAATCCTGTGTTTCCTGCAGCCATAGCGTGCATGGAGACATAGAGCGTGTTCTCTTTCATCATCGAAGTGGCGCATTCGTTGGTCTTAAAAAGAGAATCGAGAAAAGTGATCTCTTTATTGATGGAGCCGAACAACTCTGTTTTTTTTAACTCAGCCCACACACCCGACGTTGTTGAAAGTTCACTCCATAGTCCTTTGGGTTGTTTGACTTCGAGTATTACTGCGGCATCTGAGGGCACAGCATCAATAGCTGAACTGAACGTTTGTGCTGTGAAAGAAAAATGAATGATTAGCCAGGTTGTCAGAACAAGTCCGGCAATGATGGCAACTGACGACAGAACGAATTTGCGGTTGTGCAGCAACTCGCTGATGCCGGCATTACTGAGCTTTTCTTTAATTTTATTGATGTAATTCTTCAAATTGACAAAGCTGTATTTTGTCAAAATTATAATTTATTAAGGGATGAAAAACTTTGCTACGAGTAAATTAATAACAAATGGTTGTGAACAACGTGGACAAGTCAATAGTCATTAGTCAATAGTCATTAGTCAAAAGTCAAAAGTCATTAGTCAATAATCAAAGTATCCAAAATCCTAAGGAGAAAATAAAAAAGACAGAAACACTTCCGGCTTTTTTATTCAAATTGGAATGAGCTTTTTCAACAATCAGTTTCATGATGCTTGGTGTAGTTCCATTGCTGAGGATGACATGATACATGCCGGGAGCGATGCCGGTAAGATCAATTTTAGATGATGATGCATTCGCAATATTCATTTGCCTGATGCTGCGACCCGCAATGTTGGTGATATTTCTGATCACAATGGTGCATTTCCGGAAGGAGGAGAGATAATTACCAATAGTGGTAGATTGATAGAATAATAAAAGAGTCTTTTGTTTTAACATTTATTAACCTCCATAAAATACAATAAATGTAACTTTGCCGTTAAGTCGTTTGTTCATAAATTGAAGTGACAGTAATTAGATAGGCTATATTAAACAGAAGTAACATTAACAATATTGAATTTTTCAAAACATACTTCCATCCAACTTTTCAGGTTAGCATTTATCATGCTGTTATTTCCTTTGAGTTCCTTTTCACAAAGAACTACGCAGATAACACTTGTTGATGCCAACTCACTTGAGGTTTCTAATACAATTGAAGGTGGTGTGAAGCGACTTATTGGCGACGTTGTTCTGGAACATGAAGGAACATATCTTTATTGCGACAGCGCCTATCTTTACACAGATTCTAACAGTGTGAAAGCTTACAGCAATGTCAGGATCACATCAAGCAGTGTAACTATCAACGGGAAATTACTTCTGTATAACGGCAACACCAAGATCGCCGAGATCTTTCATGATGTGAAAATGACCGACGGCAAAATGACACTTACCACCGATCACCTTACTTACAGTACAGATTCCAACACCGGCAACTACACCACGGGCGGCAAAGTGACCGATGTTGAAACAAAGCTTACAAGCCAGATTGGTTATTATTACTCTGATAACAAACAGTTCTTTTTTAAAAAGAATGTGGTGCTTGTCAAACCACAATATACCATGCATTCGGATACACTCATGTATAATACGGGCACAGACATTTCGTATTTCTATGGTCCCACAACCATTGTCAGTAAAGAAAATACAATTTACTGCGAAAACGGCTGGTACGACACGAATAAAGATATTGCCCAGTTCAACAAAAATGCAATTCTGCAAAGCAAAACCCAATGGCTTAAAGGTGATAGTTTGTATTATGATAAGAAAAAAGGTTTTGGAAAAGCATTTAACAACATCACTGCCTACGACACTGTTCAGAAAATAACCATGAAGGGAAATTATGCCGAGTATAAAGAAAAAGAAGGCACGACAATGATGACCAAAGAAGCGCTGCTTATTCAGAATATCAGCGGTGATTCATTATTTCTCCATGCTGATACACTGAAAGCATATTTTGATACAGCAGGAACACAACAAGGCAAAACCCTGTTTGCTTATAACCATGCAAAATTCTATAAAACCGACCTGCAGGGAATGGCCGATTCACTGGTTTATTCCTTCAAAGATTCAATGATCACCATGTACATTCGCCCTGTGATGTGGACTGATAAAAACCAACTGACTGCCGACACCATGGTCATCCATCTGAGCAAAAATCAGATCAAACAAATGAACCTCTATACTTCCTCCTTTATCGTGATTCAGGATGATTCAACAAGATTCAACCAGGTGAAAGGGAAAAACCTCATCGGTCATTTTGTTGAAAATAAATTGAAAGTTGTTGATGTGAGAGGCAACGGCGAAACAATTTACTACGTAAGGGATGATAAAAATAAAATGATTGGAGTGAACAAAGCCATTTCCGACAACCTCCTGATTCATGTTGACGATAATAAAATCAAAACTATTACCTTTATTTCAAAACCTGAGGCTGTGTTATATCCTGAAAAAGATCTTTCCGCAAATGATGTAAAACTCAAAGATTTTAAATGGGAAGATAATGAGCGACCACTGGACAGGGATGATATCTTCCAGTAGAAAGTTTTTGGTTTCTGATTCTCTGCTCAGTTCCTATACAATATACAGGCTACCCAAAAGGTCTTTCATGTAGTTACCTCCAAGTGGCAGCGCTCTTATGCCGTCCTCGATCACCAATTCATCATTCGTAACTGAAGAAATTTTATCCCTCCTGACAATAAAAGACCGGTGAACCCTTATAAACTGATCTTCCGGAAGTCTGTTCAATATCACTTTCATCGTACAGTGTGTAATGTAATGGTTGTTTTTTGTGTGAACAATAACATAATCCTTCATTGCTTCAACATAAAAAAGGTCCTTAAATTTTATCATGTTCAGCTTGAAATCTGCTCTGAGAGTGATAAAATCAGGCACAGTACCTGTATCGGCCACTTTCTTGAAAATATCTTTCAGCTTACTCCTGGTTAAATATGAATTGTGCCGTTTCATCGTACTTTGGATCACGAGGTCGAGTTTCTTTTCATCAAGCGGCTTAAGCAGCACATCATAAACATCAGCTTCTTTAGCAAAATGTAAATACTCTTCATTTGTGTCATCAGAAATCAAAAGCACGGGGATATCATGTTCTCTGTATAGTTTTTTAGCGGTTTCAAGAACATCAGATTTTTCTTTGAAATTCACTTCTATCAGAACAATCCCCGGGTTAAAAACTATAATCTCTTTCAGACTACTAGCTGCTGATTTAATTGAGGAGGGTACAGTAAAGCCAATGTTAACCAGACTTTTTTTGATTCCAAGCCAGCTCTCGGAATCTTTGCCAATCACTATTATGTTATTGTTTTTCATGGTTATTGATTTTTTTACAAAATTAAAAAATAATTCATGTGAAAAAACAAAATTAAAATAAAAATTCTTTCAAAACTTTTGAGTAATAATGGCTGAGTTGTCTGTTTCTTTAGATACCGGGCTATATCCGGATAAATATCGAATCTTAAAAACGGAAGACTGAACAGAAGTTATGATTATCCTTTAGTTCTCTTTTTTTACAAGGAACCTTGCAGTAAAATAGAACATAGCGCCAGGTGTTGCAGGGTCGTTTGATATCCCGGATGGACTGCTTGCATTTATTGAGCCTCCCATAAGTTCAACCAATTGTTTTGAAATGGTGAGGCCTAGACCGGTGCCACCGAATTTTCGTGAAGTAGAACTGTCAAGTTGTGTAAACGACTGGAAAATTTTCTCAATGGCTGATGATGGAATGCCAATGCCTGTATCTGCAACAGCGAAACCAAGATCAATTTCCTGCTGTTCTCTTTTGACGGTTTTAATAGTAATCTGCACTCTGCCTTTCTTTGTAAATTTTAATGAATTTCCAATCAGGTTTGAAAACACCTGCTGCAGACGTATAGGGTCGCCGATCAGATCATCGGGAATATCCTCATCAATTTGAAGTGACAGTGCAAGGTTCTTTTCTGTTGCCTGAATAGTGAATTGCTCGGTAATGGATTTCATGATCTTTCGCAGGCTCAGAGGCATTTTTTCGATGGTCAGTTTGCCCGCTTCAATTTTTGAGAAATCGAGAATATCATTGATGATCCTTAACAGTACTTCAGATGAATCATGTATCAAACTCAATAATTCATTTTGTTCAGGTGTTAGCTCAGTTTCACTTAACAGATCAGTAATTCCAATAATGCCATTCATAGGTGTTCGGATTTCGTGGCTCATGTTTGCCAGAAACTCTGACTTGGCACGGTTGGCAACCTGTTGTGCCCTTATAGCTTTTTCAATCTCGGAAATGTCAATGAATGTGTCGAGATAAAAATCTTCATTCTCCAGCACTATCGGAACGATGGTAATTAAAATTGTGATCTCTTCGCCATTGTTTGTCTTTACTGACTTCTTCTCCGAATATACCTTGCCCTGCTGCTTTCTTATAAGTTCAGTCGGGTTGCCGAGTATTTGTGGTACCGCCGAATTCATAAAATCCCTGGGGTTTTCAAAGCCTACCATTTCCAGCGCCGAACTGTTTATCTTGCGGACTATATTATTTTGATCAGAAATAAAAACTCCCACCGGCAGGTGATCAACAATTTTATCAAGCGCAAGCAATGACTGCCGTATCCTTATTTCTGAAAGAGCATGCTGCCGGATGATGACAATGAAAACAAAAATTATGATCGTGATCAAAAGCAGGGAAGTAATAAAAAACACAAAAATGTTCTTATTGATTGACGAAAGTATTGCCCGCTTCTCAACACTGAAAACAATTCCAAACCGGTTCTTGAAAAAATTGACAGGGTAATACACTGAAAGCAGGTCAATCTTTTCATTTTTTAAAACTATTGAATTATTGGTAACACCTTCCAGCCCTTTGTTGATCTCATCTTTAATAAAAGCCTCATCGCTGATCTTAATCAGAGTATCCTCCGAAATATCTTTTTCCGAATATTTCACATTCAGCACAGAACCCTCGCTGTTTAAAAGAAACTGCCACGATTCATTGCCGAGATAATAATCGCTGAATTCGCTTCCGATAAAGGTGGGGATTGAAAGCGAAAATGAAATATTGGCATAAGCATAACCGTTTTTGTTTGTAAATGGAACAGTGTATTTATAGCGCATACCTTCCATGATCACCCGCGGAGTTGAAACAATATTCCTCGTGTTGCTGTTGTTGACGCGATAAATTTTAAAATAATTATAGCTGTCTTTATTTACAACAACCATGTTGCCCATGATGTCATAGATTCTTACAGTAGAAATAATCTTGTCATACTTTAAAAAAATACGCTTGATACGCTTGATAAGTTCAGAGTTCTCATCAACAGATAAAATGTCGCTCTGATTGATGTCAACGAGATAATCAACTTCTTCTTTAAAATCCTGGTAATAGTCTTCGATGTGATTTGCACAGATCTTTACACGTTTTTGCAGCTCGGTAGTTTTGACAAGGACTTGCTGAGTCTTTAAATTGATATAAATGATGATGCTTGCCGCAATGAAAAGCAGGACAACAAAAGCCGCTAAAAACTGTAGTCGTTTCATGGCTTTAGTTTTCTTTGATGAATTTAACGATATACCAGTTCAGTCCAGGGATCATGTATGAGATCAGGAAATACTTGTTGTCTTCAATAGTAACTTCTGTGCTGGTTTTTTTATCGCGCATCAATTCAGTAAATGCGTCGCGAATGGTTTTATTTTTACTCGACAACAGGTTGTACTCGTCACCAATATATTCATTGCTTTTTATGGATTCAAGATATTTGTGTGACTTGATATGCGGCATTTCAAAAATTCCGGCCTTCTGTTCATCTATCATGATGACAACACCGCTGCTGTCGAGAAGCATGATATCACTGGAAGTTGCCGACATGTATTTTTTCTTCATTGACTCAATAGTGATATCAATCCCAACTACACCTTCAAGAATATGCTTGTTATAAACAGGAGCAATTGAAGAAATGATCCATCCTCTGCCGGCTGGATCCACATAAGGATGATCAATCATGACCGCCTTTTTTGAAGGGTTGTGTTCGTTGTCGGCAAGAAAATACAAATTGTAAGCAATGATGTTCTGTTTCGGGTCGAACTGATTCAGTACATCAATGTATGGATAGATCCTCAGATAAGAGTGGCGTTCATTAAAGTGTGCCTGTGTGATAAGAGGACTGTTCTTTTTAATATCCTTAATAAAGAAAGAATCAAGAGGAGCTGTGAAGTACACAATGTCCTTAAGATTTTTAGTCACCGGGTAATGTCCGCTGACGAAAACTGCTGAGCCACCATCATCAGTTGGATTATAAAAGATGCCGTTGGGTTTCAGCTCATATTTCAAAGTGTCCTTCCCCGGATAATAATTATAGTGAAATCTGTATAATGATTCAGTAAAATAAACAAGGTTCTTCGTTTCCTTTATGATGTTTTGGAAATCATTTTGAATGATATCGCCGGTTTTTTGAAGACCTGCAAGTTCTTTGTCAACATCAGGTTTTGAAAAGTGGCAGGATGAGAGTGAAAATAAAATTATCAGGAGAATAAAACCTGGGCAAGTCCGGAATCTCATGATGTTTATTTTTTCAAATCAATACTAAATTAAATAGTAAATCTAAAATCATTTACTTCCCTCAGGAGCTATATACTTATTCTTTTTAGGACTTTTTCCGAACACCGAAAAATGAACATATCGCTGTGGATTCAGTCGCATGTCCTGAATCAGCAGATTAACTTCCTTTGATGACTTCGACAACTGATCATACAATGTGTCGTTGTTGATAAGCAGCCCCATGGAGCCTTTGCCGGAATTAATTTTATTCGTAATATCTGAAATATTTGCCAGAACAGCATCAGCTTTTTCAATGGTCTTCGCAATTTTTATTTTTGCCAGTGTATCACTTAAGGTCGAAAAATTATTAATAACATTTGTCAACTTGGCATTGTTGTTTTTGAAATTGCTGGTTATTGATTCAACATTTGCCAGGATCTGGGTAACACGATAACGTTGTGCTGCAACCAAAGTATCGAGATTGTAAGATGTGTTTTCAATATTCCTGATAGCATTTTTCACACTCTCAAAACTACGCTGAAGATTTTCGCGTGTTTTTTCATTAAAGACATATTGAATAACTGCAAGCACTGAATCAAATGAACCCATCAGTGATTCTGCTTTTTTCTTTAAAGGCAACATTTGATAACTCACCTCCTCTGTGATCGAAGGTTGGATAGTTGATTTTAATGTGTCGCCACTATTTGCCATTACAGATGAATCGCCCAGCACGATCTCAATAGCTTTTGAACCCAGCACATCCGAATTATAAATTTGTGCGAGAGAATTCCGGGGGATCTTGATATTGTTGCGCACAGCAAACTCAACAAGTACCTTTCCCTTAATATCCATGAATGAAATATTGCGTACCTCACCCACTTTAACGCCGTTGATCATGACGTAATTTGCATCAACAAGGCCATTCACCTGGTTGTATTTTGCATAAAAGATCCTGCTGTTTGTTAAGTAGTTTTTCCCTTTCAGAAAACTAAAGCCCCAGTAGCTGATCGCAAGCGTGCAAACAACCAGAATACCGACTCCTACTTCTTTTTTGAATTTTATTTTCAATGTAATGATTCTGAAAATTTTTACAAACCTACGTGAAATTTAAAAAATACGCAAATGCTTTATTAAAAAAACTTATTTAATCACTAAAACAATCACACACAATTGCCACTGCCTCTCTATACTATTGACCTTTGACCATTGACAATTGACTTCAATTTTTTTTGATCAGTTTTACTGCTTCCTGAGGCGAAATCCTTTCACCATTTAAAAAGGCAACAACAAAAGCATCCTTGAATCCCAGGTCATGAATTTTATTTAAAAGTAAAAGTGATGACTCGAAAGTTTTTTCATTTCCCGAGACATACTTGTATAACCCATTCTGGAAATATTCCTGCACATCTTTCAAGCCTTTAAAATCCGGAGATGTCAGAGATTTTTTTGATGATGATGTTGCAAACTGAACCTTAAAAAGAATTTCTTTTTTCGGATTA
Source organism: uncultured Bacteroidota bacterium (assembly GCA_903889915.1). Classification (GTDB taxonomy): domain Bacteria; phylum Bacteroidota; class Bacteroidia; order Bacteroidales; family CG2-30-32-10; genus CAISZK01. Next base: position 3,745 of record CAISZK010000049.1, on the reverse strand, counting down.
ATTTCTTTGACCGAATCCTTCACTGAATTGATGCTGTCATTATTCATCAACTCGTAGGCGGTGGTGTCTTTTATCTGTGGGACATCCTTATCAATAGTATCACCAGTGTTGCCTTCAACTTCATTTTTATATTCTTTAAAAGCTCTGTATAGCCCGGTGGCAATATATTCCTGTCCTTTGGTGGACGACAAAAATTCCTCGTCTTTCAGATTGCTTAAAAAACCGGTCTCCATCAGTATCGAAGGCATGGCAGTTTTCCACAGCACCAGAAATCCTGCCTGCTTCACACCCCTGTCGTATAAACCGATTTTTTCCTTCATTTGTTTTTGCACCTTGGTGGCGAAACTCAAACTTTGATCCATGTAGGCATTCTGGTATAAAGAAAAAATAATGTAGGCTTCCGTTGAATTGGGGTCAAAACCATCATAATTTTTTGCATAACTATCCTCCATCAAAATCGAAGCATTTTCTTTCTGTGCAACCGAAAGATTAGCCTGCGATTTGTACAATCCCATCACATAAGTCTCGGTTCCGTATGGATTCTTTGAAGGGCTTGCATTGCAGTGAATCGAAATAAAAAGATCCGCTTTCAGGTCGTTTGCAATTTGAGCTCTTTTGAACAATTCTACAAAAACATCGGTCTTTCTGGTGTAGGTAACTTTGACATCAGGAAAATTTTTTTCAATATATCCGCCAAGTTTTAAAGCAATGGCCAAAGCCACGTCTTTCTCCTTGGTTTTGCTGCCACTACATCCCGGATCGTGCCCTCCGTGCCCGGCATCAATTACAACCCTTTTTATCTTATGAGCCTGAGGCACAGAAATGTTAAAAGAAGTTAATAACAACAGCCCCGAAATACCAAAAATTTCAAATGTTCGTTTTACCCGCATATTTTATTTAGTTTTGTTGCATCAGTCAAAATTAATTTGACTTTACAAAATTAGCATTTATTCCGTTGCATAAAAAGCTATCAATACTTCTTTTATTAACGCTTGCTGTTAGTATTTTTCCGGCAGGAAATATCAGCGCGCAGAATACTGTTATTCACAAGGATTCCGCATTAGTAAAAAAGGATTCTTTAAAGCAGGATTCGATAAAAGTTTCAGAATATTCACTTAAATCGAAGGTCACCTACACTGCAAAAGATTCCATACGCTTCAATATTGCTGAGCAAAAAGTTTACCTTTTCGGAACCGCTGAAATAAAATACGAAGACATTGACCTTACTGCAAACTACATTGAGATTTATTTTAAATCCAATACACTCTATGCAAAAGGTATTGCAGATTCCACTGGTAAATTCAGAGGAACACCTGTATTTACGCAGGGTTCGGAAACTTTTAGTTCGGCAACACTCACCTATAATTTCAAAACCAAAAAAGCTATTGTCGGAGATATTGTCACCAAGGAGGGGGATAGTTACCTGAGCGGAAAAACTGTGAAATATTTTCCCGATAAGTCAATCAATATTAAGAATGGTTTCTACACAACCTGCAGCGAACCTGATCCTCATTATGAAATTAAATTTTCCAAAGCCCGTGTTATACCTGACAATAAAATTGTCACAGGACCTGCTTACCTCGTGATCGAAGATGTGCCAACGCCCCTTGCTGTGCCTTTTGGATTGTTCCCAAATAAAAAAGGACAGAAGTCGGGCATACTTTTTCCTTCCTACGGTGAGTCAGCAAACCGTGGTTTTTTCCTTGAAAACGGAGGATATTACGCAGGTCTTGGAGATCACATGGACCTTGCTGTTAGAGGCGATATTTATTCAAGAGGCAGTTGGGCATTGAGAGCAGCATCGAACTACAACATGAGGTATAAATACAGTGGACTTTTCAGCGCAGGTTTCACCACAAACATTACAGGACAAAAGGGAGCTGCCGATTACCAGAAAAACAAAGATTTCTTTGTGAAGTGGACACACACACAGGATCCAAAAGTCCATCCCAACAGCCGTTTTTCTGCCAATGTGGATCTGGCCTCCAGCAAATACAACACCTTCAATCCGGCAACCACGCAGGATTATGTTACAAACACTCTCCAGTCGAATGTGTCTTTTTCAACAACCATGGGGAGCTTGTTTAACTTCTCAGTAAACATGCGTCACAGCCAGAACACCATTACAAAAGATCTCTCACTTTATCTTCCCGAACTTGCATTTTCTGTTAACAGGATATATCCTTTCAAGAGTAATAAAGGAGTTGTGAAACAAAAATGGTACGACAACATCAACCTGGGATATACCATGAATGCACAAAATTATTTAAACACCAAGGATACGCTTCTTTTTCACACAGCTTTCAAAAAGACTTTAAAAGAAATGCAGAACGGTGTTCAACATTCCATTCCAATCAGCTGGTCGGGCAAAGTGCTGAAAAATTTTACATGGACAAACAGCGCTTCCTACACTGAACTGTGGTATCTCCAAACTATAAGAAAACACTGGTTCCATAACCCCGATACCAGTTATCTTAAAACCGACACTATGGAGGGCTTTGCATCCACCCGCTATTTTAGTTTCACATCTGCGCTCAACACTAGGCTTTATGGAATGCTGACTTTTAAAAAAGGAAAAATACTGGCCATACGTCATGTGTTTACACCTTCCGTTTCATTTCAGTATCAACCGGATTTCGGCAGTCCTGTATGGGGATATTACAGGTATCTGACCAATGAGGGTAACCTCAATTCTCCCACACAAAGGTATTATTCCATTTTCGATAACGGCATTTACGGCAAGCCACCAAGCGGGAAATCGGGCTCAATAAATATGAACCTGGCAAACAATCTTGAAATGAAAGTCAGAAATTATAAGGATACTGTTACCGGGACAAAGAAGATCGTTCTTATTGATAATTTCACAATCAGCGGAGGCTATAACCTTGCAGCCGATTCAATGAATCTTTCGAAAATAAGTATGAACGGAAGAACCAAATTATTTAAAAATCTTGACCTTAATTATTCCAGCGTATGGGATCCTTACGTGTTGAACGATTCCACAGGCATCAACATCAATAAACTTGAACTGAGTCAAAATAAGCGTCTGTTCAGGCTCGACAACACCGACTGGTCGTTCAACCTCAACTGGGCGCTGCATTCAAAGACAAAAAAGAAAGAAATTGTAAGCGCAAATGCCTCGCCCGAAGAACTGGCAATGATCAAGGCAAATCCCGACAAGTATGTGGATTTCGATCAGCAATGGTCGTTGAATTTGTTATACACCTTAAACTATTCGAATACCTACGACCCGGCATTAAATAACATGCTGAAAAAAGTGGTGCAGACGCTTGCTTTCAATGGCGACATAAACATAACCGACAAATGGAAATTTCAATTTACATCAGGTTACGATTTCCAGCACAAAGGATTTGCACCAACCTCTGTAAATATTTACCGCGACATGCATTGCTGGGAAATGATCTTTACCTGGATCCCCATTGGCTACCAAAAAAGCTACAACCTCACCATCCGCGTAAAATCAACAGTGTTGCAGGATCTGAAACTTACAAAGAAGAAAGATTTCAGGGATGATAATTAATGGTTGAAAAGTTTCGGATTTAAGATTTAAAGTTAGAAGTTTGATGTGAAGTTTATGTGGCAATAAAAAAACTTCTTAAATTTAGATATTAAAAACTACCTAACTACAACAATTTTCCCTTTTTGTTTTACACCCCCATCTATTTGCAGACTATAGAAATACATTCCACTTTCAAGATTGCTAACATCTACACTTTGTTTTGCT
>CAISZK010000048.1 GCA_903889915.1 uncultured Bacteroidota bacterium | reverse complement strand
CTTTGCTATTTCCTTTCACCCCTTTGCCATTTCCTTTCACCCCTTTGCCATTTCCTTTCACCCCTTTGCTATTTCCTTTCACCCCTTTGCCATTTCCTTTCACCCCTTTGCTTTTTCCTTAATCCATCCCTCCAAATACAAAAACGGTTCCTCCTTTCCGGAACCTTTATCAAGTTTCCTGAAAATCCACCAAGGTTTTTAAAAAAACATATCATATTTCATAAATATCCACTCATGTTTCCCCAATTACCTATCCTGTTCCTCCAAGATTTACTCACGTTTCTTCAGTTTTATATCCTGTTTCTTAAGTTTTTACTCACGTTTTTAAAATAGCGTATCATGTTTTCCAAAAAACTGCTCATGCTGTCTCAAAAATGTATCATGCTCCTTCAAATTCGGCTCACGATGTCTCAAATTCGGCTCATGCTGTCTCAAAAACGGATCATGCTCCTTCAAATTCGGCTCACGATGTCTCAAATTCGGCTCATGCTGTCTCAAAAATGTATCATGCTCCTTCAAATTCGGCTCACGATGTCTCAAATTCGGCTCACGATGTCTCAAATTCGGCTCATGCTGTTTTAAATTCTACTCATGTTATTCAAAACTTGCATCATGTTTTATCAATTTCAAACCTGGCCCCACAAACTTTTAATCACCCCCTCTTAGTTTAAATTCATATTACTCGATTTTTTCAATCTTAGATATAAATTTCTGGTCACAACCTCACCTTAAAGTATAATTCTCTTAAAGCCTTCCTTAATAAATTATTTAACGATCTGATGATTCTGAATAAAAATCTCGAGTCATTCTCTTAAATTTATTTCCTCATCTCTCCCAATTACCCAAACTTTCCTAATTTTGAAAAAAATTACCTGATGCGTTTTACCACCGGATTGATATTGCTCCTTTTGTTTAGTATTGCCGGCTATTCGCAAAATTATGTGCAAACTGTCAGAGGCTCATTGACAGATAAAGATTCAAATGCTCCACTGTGGGGTGCGAGTGTGGTAGTGGTGAACTCCTCTCCACTGATAGGCACACTGACCGATTCATCAGGGAATTTCAAACTTGTCAAAGTTCCTGTCGGCAGGCACACGCTCAAAATTACTTTCATCGGCTACGAAGATATTGTCCTTCCCGAATTGCTTGTCAGCACAGGGAAAGAGACTGTGCTGAACCTTGAGATGAAAGAAAAAGTGAGCAGCATGAAAACTGTAACCATCAGCGCCGATAAATTAAAAGATAAGGCAATAAACTCCATGGCCACTGTGAGCGCCCGCTCTTTTAACGTTGAAGAAACCGGTCGCTATGCAGCCTGCATCAACGATCCTTCACGCATGGCTCAATCCTACGCCGGTGTTGCATCAAACGGCGATGAGACCAATGAGATAATTGTCCGTGGCAATTCTCCGCGAGGTCTTTTGTGGAGGCTCGAAGGAATAGAAATTCCTAACCCCAATCATTTCAGCAATGGGCAGGGCGATTCTGGTGGTGGTGTGTGCATGCTCAGCAACACCCTACTTTCGAATTCTGATTTTTTCACAGGCGCTTTCCCCGCTGAATATGGCAATGCATTGTCCGGTGTGTTCGATATAAATTTGCGAAAAGGCAATTCCGACAAGCATGAGTATGCTGTTCAACTTGGAGTGCTGGGCATGGAAGCTTCTGCCGAAGGGCCTTTCAGCAAGGGTGGCAAGAGTTCTTACCTTTTCAATTATCGTTATTCAACTCTTGATTTTCTTTATAAATTAGGATTGAATGTTGCAGGAAATATTGTGCCCAAATATCAGGACATGCAGTTCAATATTTATCTTCCTACAGCGAAAGCAGGTAAATTCAATTTTTGGGGACTTGGTGGAATGAGCAACACAGCAAACACGCCCATTTCTGATTCCACAAAATGGGAAAAATACAGCGACAAGTTAAACTACAACGATATTCAGAGAATGGGAGTGATTGGACTTTCGCACACTCTTCCGTTTGCAGATAATAAAACATACATCAAAACGGTGATCGCATTTTCCGGAGAAAGAGATGTGGACACCGAGGACACTTTAAATGATGACTATGATTTGCGCCCCATTGCAAGGGATACTTTTGATAATTATGTTGCAAGAATTTCAGTTCTGATAAATCATAAATTCAGTGGTAAAAATGTTCTCAGATCAGGTTTTATTTATGGAAATTATAACTACTCTGTTTCAGTAAAACAACTTGATGAGAACACAGGGAACTTTGCAACTTATCTCAACAGCAAAGGAAACACAGGCCTTGCTGAATACTATTTGCAATGGCAGCACCGGCCTTCGGAAGATTTTACCATCAACTCAGGATTGCATACCATGTATTTTCTTTTGAATAAAAATTATTCCATTGAACCGCGTTTTGGTTTTCGCTGGCAATTCAACAAAAGCATGGCGTTTACCGGTGGCCTTGGTCTGCACAGCAGGATAGAATCCATTGCGAACTACATGGCTGAAAAGATTGATTCAAATGGGAACATCACACATCCTAATAAGGAAACCAACTTCACAAGGGCTTTTCACACTGTGCTTGGTTATGACTTTACCATTCGTGAAGACCTGCGCCTGAAAGCAGAATCATATTATCAGTACCTGTTTGACGTACCTGTGCAGGACACTGCTTCTACGTTTTCCGCACTCAACGCTGTAGGTGGTTTCACAAATATGACTTTAGTGACAAAGGGCGTTGGCTACAATTACGGGATTGATATGACACTGGAAAAATTCTTTACCAAATCTTTTTATTTCCTTCTTACAACTTCGTTGTATGAATCGAAATACAAAGGAAGTGACGGTGTATGGCGCAATACTTTTTTTGACGGAAATTATATTTTCAATGCACTTGCAGGAAAAGAATTTAAAATCGGTAAAATGAAGAACAATGTTTTCAACATGAACTCACGCATCATTTGGAAAGGAGGAAACAGGCTTACTCCAATCAACTTGCCTCTATCAATTGCAACGAACCAGGCAGTCTATAACGATAACGCTGCCTTCTCCGTCAGAGGTCCCGATTATTTCCGGATTGACTTTCAAATCAGCTACCGCAAAAACAAACCAAAATATTCATGGATCGTCTCACTCGACTTTGAAAACCTTACAAACAAAATGAACATTTACGATGAATATTATGACAAGGACACAAAGAGTATTGAGAAAAATTACAACCTTGGAATACTGCCAATACTCAATTTGAAAGTAGAGTTTTAGAAGGGTTAGTTGTTCGTAGTTTGTGGTTTGTGGTTGTGCTTCGATTTAACAACTAACAACAAACGACTAACCACTAACTAGAAACTAAAATTAACTCCCAAGCTAGGCATGAACGGCAACTGGTTCACCCGTTCGTTTGTGATGCGGTCCATGTAAAAAATATTCTGGCGGTTATAAACGTTCGTTGCGCTCAGAATAGCATCCATGTTGGTATATTGTCCCAGTATGAAATGTCTCTTGATGGTGATGTCAAGCCTATGATACCAGGGAAGTCTTCCTCCGTCAAGAACATCGTAGATAACGCCTAGCTGTCCGTTTTCAACAGGATAGTTTGTGTTGATACCATTGGGGAAAGTAAGGTTTTCATAATAACCCTGTGTGAGTGTAAATGGTAAACCCGAAGCAAGATTCCATCTGACGTCAACACCCCATTCGAGGTTTTTTCCGAAAGTGTAGGATGTAACAATGTTCACAGTGTGTCTGCGATCGTAAGGTGGAACATAATTTACGATGCCATCAAACCTGTGAATATAACCCAATGAATAAACTGCCCAGATGTAAAGTTGTTTGTAGTCATACTTAATTGACATGTCAATACCTTCGGCATCGCCTGATTCAATGATGAAGTCTTTTTTAAGATAATCAGGCTTGTTTGAATTCTCACTGTTGTCATCAAAAACCTTGTTGGTATTGATGTTGGTGAGTTGAGGGAAGTATTTGTAGTAAGCTTCAACATTCACTGTGATATGTTTTGCCGGATCAAATTCAACCCCGCCGATCAGATGGTCCGAAAGCTGCAATTTATTGGGCAGTTCTTTTCCATCAAAAGTAGTCTGCAGGTTTTCGGGACCTGACAAAAATCCATAGAACAGATTCACCACATCCCTGTCAGAGTTTGCGCTGATAAGGTTCTGTGAGTACATTCCTGATGCAAGTTTCAACCTGACATTTTTACTTAAATTATATTTCATAGAGAACCTTGGCTCTGGCCACATGGTTTGCAGAGAAGCATAATATTGCGCACGAAAACTTGGTTCAAAGAGAAATTTCCCGAGTGTCCATTTGTATTTAAAGAAAGCTGCTGCCTCGGTGGTGTTTTGATTATAAGCGATCTTAAGATTAACGGTATTGAAATAATTAAAGTCTGTTTTAAAACCCAACATTTCTATACCCCAGCGTGCTTCATTTTTGCCCATATAATAGGTGAAATTTAAACCCATGTTGAAACCACTGATATCGCTGGTGCGTGGTGCCATGTTGGTCTCATCAAGTGCGATCTTGTATTTTGAATAAGCAAAATTTCCCTGGAAAAGCACGGAAGAATTTGAAGGAACCAAAACAAAGTTGGTGCCTGCGCCAAAAGAATTCCAGTTGAAATCAGAAATAGCTTTATAGTTTACCACATCACTGAAATCAAATCCGTAGAAATTTATTTTATTGCCGTTATCGCCATTCACAGATATCTTACCATAAAGGTCAGTATAATTGAAAGGTAGGCCGGCTGTGTCAACATAGTTGTAGAATATTTTGGACGATTGTTTCAGGTACGAATTTTTTGCTGAAAAAATAAATGAAGTGCTTCCACCACCAACTTCCTTCTCTCTTTTCAGCGGTCCCTCGACCAATATCTTACCACCAAATGGGCTAACTGAAGCTTTTCCTGCTATCCTTTTTTTATTTCCGTCACGGGTTGAGATATCCATTACTGAAGAAATTCTGTCACCGAATTCAGCGCCAAAGCCACCTGTATAAACATCAGCATTGCGTAAAATATCAGTATCGAAAACTGAGAAAAGTCCTATTGAATGAAAAGGATTGTATATCACCATACCATCAAGCAGAACCTCATTCTCAATAGCAGAACCTCCGCAAATATAAAGCTGTCCACCCTGATCTCCGGTGAACACAACACCCGGAAGTACCTGTAGATATTGTGCAAGGTCAGGTTGTCCTCCAATAGAAGGCATTTGTGTAATCTGTTTAGCTGTAATCTTAATAACAGCCGTTTTTGTCTCAGTTCTGACATCTTCTTTTTCGCCTGAAACATTCAGCGTTCTCAGTGAAACGTTTGATTTTTTCAGCTTCAGATTTTGCTGGATAATGTCATCTTTCTTAAGTGAAACCGGAACTTTAATTGTATCGTAACCCAGGTAAGTGATCATAAGTAAATAATCGCCGGCAGGAATTTTAGAGATCACATAATAACCATTCACATCAGTGACAGCGCCAAATGTAGTGCCTTTCAGATAGACACTGGTAAAAATAACAGGTTCGCCTGTTGCCTCTTCTTTAATGAAACCTTTGATGCTTGCAGTTTGTGAAAAAGAGAGGGAACTGATCAATAAAATCAGAGAGGGTATGAGGAATAATAATTTTTTCAATTCTATTTTTTTAAAAAGTAATAACGAAATTGGCTGTAAAATTAAATAAAAATTAAATACAAGATGGATTCAATTAACAAAACATGTTGAATATAGAGGACAAAAGAAATTTTCAGTCAGTGAAAAAGCAATTCATTTTCAAATGAAAATTTACCTTTTTGCCTCATCAAAAATAAAAAAAGCCAATCATTCACCTTCTTTCAAAAGGAAAATGATTGGCTAAAAAACTTCAATTAATTTTAATCGTCAATAATGACAATTGACAATTGACCATTGACTAATGACTAATGACCATCCTTTTTGTGATCCTTTCTTTATTGAATTCAATAGAATAAAGATAGACTCCTGATGACCATGAGTCAGTGTTCAGTGTGATCGTGTGTTTGCCATTCTGTTCTTTAGTTGTTGTACTGTAAACGTTGCGTCCAAGAACATCTGTAATATTAAACACCACATCACCGGAAAGCGGAATGACATAATAAATATCTGTTTGCCCGTTGGCCGGATTTGGCATATTCTGACTAAGTATAAGCCCGCTTGAGAGTGTCTCTTCAATACCGTTGCCGATAAGGACATTCCTGCAGAATTTATCATTATAAGGATTCGGATCGTTCACACACGTGGTATATGCACACAGGTTATATTGACTAACGGGTGCGTTAAAGGTAGTCGCGAATGTAAAGGTCGTAGAATCTCCGGGCAGAAGAGTGCCTGTCCATGGTTCTGTATGTGGTGTTCCCAGGTTTATCATGTAAGAAACATTCATTGCGGTGAGTGTTGATGTTCCATAGTTTTTCAGTTTCACTGAGACAGTGACCAGACTTCCGGCAGGAGTTGCAACTCCGGGTGTAATGATCCTTACGACACCTGCATCAATAGGTCCGGGTGCAGTAAACATGTAAACACAGGAAGTGTCATTGTACGTATAGGCATCACTTGGAATCTGGGTATAGGAACATAATTTGTACTGCAATACCGGCGACACATAAGTCGTGGGGAATGTATAGGCAACTGTTGAATCCGGTTGTAGTGTTCCTGTCCATGTACCCGGAACAGCGGTACCATTATTCACTTTATAATAAAGTGGTATTGTCGAAAGTGGGTTTGTTCCAAGATTCTTTATTTGCACTTTGACTGTTACGTTCGAAGCCATAACAGTAGGAGCCGATGGAAGAATGATAGCTGAAACACTTCCGTCAATTGGCATCGGTGGAGCTGTGACTGAGAAATCATCTATTGCCCAACCATCATAACTATTGGTATAAGAATTAGAATAAAAATTAAAACGGAACTGTATTGGTGTGGCAAAATTATTGAATTGTGCTGTCTTTGCAATCTTGTAGGTAGATTTCACCCATCCTCCCGAAGAACCGGACCATCCCGGTTTTCCATTGATCATGGAGTTATACCAATGGACACCCAATGGGTCATTTTGATATCCCAGCGTGATCCATGTAGTACCACCATTTGTGGAATATTGAATATTACCTCCATCCATGGCACTTTCAGTTTCATACCAATGCCAGACAGTCAAAGTAGCGGTATCAGGTACGTAGATAAAATTCAGCTTGGGAGTATAAAGATTGTCGTTGCTGTTGTTGGAATAATACCCGTCAAGATTGGTCTTCCATGCAGTCACGGGTGAGTGGGCTGAATTGATCGTTACTGATGATGGTGTACCTCTTTCCCATGTGGCATTGCCATCGGAAGAAACAAAATAATTCGATCCTTCAAAATTGTCAGTGTAGCTTACATAAAAAGTTGGTACTCCCACCACTGTTTTGCAGGTAGTATCGTTCATGTGATCACCATCGTTTGCCAGGTTTGTATAGGCACAGAGATCATAGGTTCCGGCAGGTGAAATATAAGTAGTCGGTATCAGATAAGACACTGTATCGCCCGGATGCAAAGTACCGGAGTAGGTAGCATTGATAGGTGTATTGGTGCCTACCTGATAAGAGACCGGAATACTCGTCAATGTATCCATGCCGAAATTCTGCAGTTTCACTTTCACATGAACTGTTGATCCTGCACTGACCTGCGAAGACGGCAGAGAAATGCCAATTACCCCTGCATCTTTATGCTGTGGCAGTGTAATTGAAAAATCATCAATTGACATTCCGTCATAAACTACTGATGCATCAGAAGTGAAAACAAATCTGAATTGTACGGATGGTTTTCCGTTAAGCATAGGCAGCACTCTTTGTGATTTTATCCATCCGCTGGATGTGCCATCCCAGCCGGGAAGTGTTGATGAACTAAGGCTTGCTGATGTGTACCAGTTGACACCGTTAGGATCATTTAAAACTCCAAGAGTAACCCATGTTGCTCCGTTATTAATACTATAATCCAATCTTGTTCCATCGAAACTTGCTTCAGTGTACCTGTTTTGCCAGAACGTAAGTTTTGCATTTACAGCATTTGAAAAGTCGAATAATTGGGTGTACAGTATTGAATTTGCACTAATGTTATAGGCAGTGTTCAGATTAATGTCCCATGCATTAGGTGCAGAGTGTGCACTATTTGTAGTTCCGTAGTTTGGTGTACCAAGTTCCCAAATAGTATTTGTTGGATTTGATACCTGATACCATGCTACAACAGGGCCATCAAAATTATCATAGTAGGGAAGAGTATCCTTGAACAAACCAAATGATGCCGAACAGGTGGTATCATTGGTATGGTTCCCGTCGCCGGCAACAACAGTATAAGCACAAATATGAAATGCCGCTGCAGGCGCAGTGAAATTTGCCAGTGTAACATTCGAAGTTCCACCCGGACTAAGTGTGCCTGTCCATGCCTGACTTACAGGTGTGCCATTATTGATGGTATATCTCACATCCATGCTGGTAATGGGATTAGCGCCAAAATTCTTAACAGTAACCTGAATGGCTGTGCTTGCTCCTGCCACAACCTGAACACCCGGTTGATTGATTGATGTAACCCCGCCATCCTGCAATGGTGTACCATAAAACTGCAGACAGGTTTTGTCATTGAAAGTATTGCTGTCACCGGCAAGAACAGTGTAAGCACAAATTGAATTAAATCCTGCGGGTACAGTGAAATTAGCCAGTGTAACATTGGTAGTAGCCTGTGGTATCAGCACCCCTGTCCAGGGTTGTGAAACAGGTGTTCCTGTGTTTACATAATAATCAACGGACATACTATAGATCGTATCTGTACCAAAGTTTTTAACTGTAACTATTGGCGCTACAACAGCAGCTTCAGTTTCAAGTGCCGTTGGCTGAACAATGGCTGTGACGCCTGCATCGTGTGGAATTAAGGGCGCAATTCTTACAAGGTAATCTTCAGTTTCGCCGTATGAATAAGTACCGCATGGAAGTGTTGTCAATGAATCTCCGTATTCCAGAAGCACTACACGCATTCTGGCAAAGCCCACAGAAGCTGTCATAGGAACAGAGACTGTTCCCGTAACTGTGGTTTGAGTCGCAGATGTAGCTCCACCAAAAACTCTTTCTGTTGCAAAATCAAAAGTACCATCCCTGTTGTAATCAATAAATGCAGCAACATACCCATCGTTAAAATACGTGCTGTTATTGATCTGGCTAACAGAAATAGGATAACTATTTCCCGGTGTTAGGTAAGCAGGTGTTACAGTTCCTGTGAAATCAGAATAGGTATTTACACAAGTGGTATTGCTGTAAACAGGGTTGGGATTTCCATTGTTCAGATTGTTGAAAGTGACATTCCCGATATCGAGGTAATAATTATAAAGGGCTTCTGAAACGCAGTAGGGCATCATCTGATTTTCTACTGTTGTATAGGCGGTGTCATTTGCATGAGTATTATCACCTGTCAGTGATGTGTAGGCTTTGAGTGAATAAACACCATAAGCGGAAAGATCAACTGTGTGTGCAAAAGTGTATGTAATTGTATCGCCCGGATTCAGTGTTGACGAATATGTTTCGTTAACCGGAAGGTAATTATTCAATTTAAAACTTACAGGGAATGATGAGATAGGGCTTGTGCCATAGTTTTTAATTTTGACCCGCACAATTTCATTTGAAGTAAGATCATATCCTGTGACAGGCTTGTAGAAATTAACAACACTTGCATCCAGCGGTGGCATTCCTGTTACAAATACTGTCACCGGTGTTCTGGCGCTTGGGCAACCCAATGATGTAGCCTTGAATTTAATGTTGGGTCTCTGACTAAACGGATTGGTATAAGATGGTGCGCCTGTTGTGCAAACGCCTCCTCCATCACTGTGATAATCGAGAGATGAAATATAGGAGGTTGCAGTTTGGTTCAAAATAGCATTGGATGTATATCCATTGGGATAATTATCAAAACAGGTTTCAATAACAAGATTGCTGACGCCGTCCCACACAAATGGAGTTGTAAAAGTGTGTGTGTTCCATCCTCCAACAGACGTATATGTAGGCACAGAATAAACAGTGGTCATACCTGCAGTTACCCACGTATTGAGCGCCGTTTGTGCAGTTGTTCCGATCTTGATATTGAAATCTATCAAAGCTGTATTGACTGGTGTTACAACATCAAAGTTTATCCCTTCAATTGCACCTCCACTCATTCCTGCTGCTATCATTTCGGATGCGGGAATAAGGAATTGCTGCCTTGCACCATTGTAATACTGACCATAAGGACAGGGATAAGTGTAAGTGGTGTTTTGAACAGTTCCTGTGCCAACAACAAATTCAATTCCCGGAGTTACCTCTCTCGCGACAGCATAATAAACCGTGGTGTCATACAGTACCGGAGTTGTATAGGAAGTTGAACTTGCAATCGGTGATCCTCCTACTGGCACACTATACCAGAAAATTGAATCGGAGGAGGTGGCATGCAGGGTTGCTGATGTTGCATAGGGTATTGTCACATCTGATGAAGTTGGCGAAGGAGGAACATGTCTTGAAGTGATTGTTTTCTGCATCGTATCATTCGTATGGATTGTATCTCCTGTTAATGTTACCCATGATTTTAAAATGAAATTGGAATCGCTTGTGGTGACTGATAAATTTACAGGAGTTGTAAATGTATAATCCAGCGTATCGTTTGGCAAAATCGTACTTGTGATAGCTTCCGTAACTGTTGAGGATCCTCCAATCAGTTTATAGCTGGCAGTAAAGCCTCCGTTGATCGCAAGTGAACCAACATTCTTCACTTTCACTTTCACGGTTTCATTGCCAAGCCCGCAACCGGTGGTGGGTTCGTAAATTTTAACCATTGCTGCATCGTGGTCGGCTGGCCTGTAGATTTTGATGTTGTCAAGGTAGCAGGTGTTGCCGTTAGGGCTATAGTTCCAGGGATAATAAGCCTTTGACTGGAATTCTATGGTAAGTGTTTGAGCCGGTAAAAATGGAGTCAGCAGGTATTCCAAAGTGGTGTAGGGAGTAGATGATCCGTGAGGGGTCAGGTGTGGTGTGATCATGGTTCCGTTTACCATCACCCTGAAATCCGTGTTAATGTCACTATACAGATAATTCAACTTCAGGTCGAATTTCAGCACAAGATTTGTTTGTCCTGCTGAGTTAACGATCAGTCGTGCCTGCGCATATTGATTAGGGTTGATCGTTGGCGACCATACATAGTACGCAGAGGTTGTATTCGTATCAGGCGTATTTGTCCAGCCTGTATATGCTGTTGAGCCCATCACAAGACCAGCAGCACCCTGATTTGCACCGATAGAATTTATATCAGCATACCCATAAGTGCCCGTTGAGATGCAAAAATCTGCAAGGTTTGCCGCAGCATCAAGTGGGTTGTAATAAGGCAGAGCCAATGGGACTACCATATTGAAGTTTTCTGTGGTGGTATCATTCAAAGCATTTCCATCAGCAGTAAGATCGGTGTAAACTTTTATCACATGATTGCCGGCAGTGGTGTTTATCAGTGTTGCAAAAGTAATGGTGTCGGTAGCTGCAGGAACTATTGGTCCTGCAAATTGTTCTGTCACCGGTGTGCTGTTGTCAATCTGGTAGCTCACGTTGAAAGGTCCTACGATATTCTGTGTTCCGAAATTCTTAACCACAACTTTCAGTGCAGGTGTTCCTGCAATACAACCCGGAAATATAGGATAGATGATTGCGTTCACTCCTGCATCCTGTGGTGAAGGAAGTGTGATGCTGAAATCATCAATTGTAAATCCGTCGCCAGTGTAATAAGAGGAATTAAAAACAAACCTGAATTGAACAGGGCCTACAACATTGTTCAACGCTGATAAAAGATATTCTGATTTTATCCAGCCACCCGAAGTTCCATCCCAAGCAGGCAATGACGTGGCATAAATTGAAATGTTGGTGTACCAGTTCACACCCAGCGGGTCGCCCACTGTTCCTAAGGTTTGCCACGTTGTACCATTCGTAGTATATTCAAGCCTTACACCGTCGTAACTTGCCATGCAATTTCTGTTTTGCCAGAAAGCCAGTGTGGCATTTACTGCCGTGGAGAAATTAAATACCGGTGATAATAATGTGGCATTTCCTTGAGCTTGGTATGAAGTTGTAAGATTCACATCCCATGCATTGGGCGCTGAGTGTGCCGAGTTTGTTGTGCCATAAGTTGGTGTTCCAAGCTGCCAGCTGGTATTGGCAGTAGTTGTTGACGCTGTCCAGTTATTGAAACCATCGAAATTATCGAAGAAAGGAAAAGTTATTCCCGAACTTGCAACAAAAGAATTGCAGCCCGACACAGGCGCCACCGCTGAATTATGATTGGGTGAAGCATCCTGTGCATAGACATAATAACAAACAGTGTCGAGATTGGAAACAGGAGGGATGTATCCCCTGAAAGTATCAGTATTTAAAACCGACATGCCAACGGCAGTGTATGCGCCATTGTTGATCTTGTAAAATATTTTAGCGGTATCTATGCCCGATGCGTCGGTGATCACAGCCTTGACAGGGAATGGCCCTATTGAATAAACGGTTCCTGTGTAGAATGGCGCCACCAGCGTAATCACAGGAGGGTTCATTTCGGAATAATTCATTGTCACTTTTATGTCGTCAATCACCCAGCCCCAGTTGCCACCTGCTCCGGTGCCATTGCCATCAGAAAGTTTGAAACGCACTTTCACCTGTGAGCTGTTGGCGGCAAATGCAGAGATGTCGAACTGTTCAGTTTTCCACCATGCATTTGTTGGCATTGACATGGGTTGGCTTGGTAGCCAGTCGCTGTATGATGTTGATGCAAACTTGTTGCCGTTGGCAGTGAATTGTCCTGTTCCCAGGTATTGCGTGCCTGTCAACTGTGTCCATGTTGCACCGTTATTGTTCGACACCTGAATGATGGCGTTGTCATAAAACTCCACTTTGCAGATGTGCGAGAATTGCAGAATAACAAAATAATTTCCGACTGTGCTGAAAGTATTTGTCGTCAGAAAAGTTGAATCATTTTGTGCCACTCTTGAGGTATCTGAACGCAAACCGGAGTTATGCAGAAAAGTGCCAACATGCCATCCGGGATTACCGCTGGAAACAACGCTGTCAGCAGCCGAAGGCAGTTCGAAATTTTCATGAAAGGCTACTGTTTGCGAATAGAGAAGACCGGTAAAAAAGATGGCGATCAGGGTAAGGGTTAATTTTTTCATAAAGCTTGTTTTTAATAAAAAAATTGGGTGAATAGAATTGAGTACAAATATAGAATAAAAAATAAACAGTATTATGCAAATTTTTAAAAAGAAATATTTTAGCAATAATACCGGGAAATGGCTTCAGACTACAAAAGTTTTTTTGAATAACCACAACCATACCAGTATGAAAAGCCCCAAAATTCTTTTTTCCCCGTGCTGTCTGTAAATTTTGTTTTCAACAACAATAAGTTTTCAATAGCATGGACAACCGTAATGATAATCAGTAGCAGTACCTTATTACCTTAGTAAAAAACTGATATAGAATAACATTGACCTTATTACCTTATTGCAATTTAATAAGCTAATAAGGTTACGCCCTCGTTGCATTATATTGTTACTAAGGTAATAAGGTTTTTCTTTCCAGCACCGGAAAAAGAACTTACCAAATTAATTAACCAGGTACACTAAATGATATGCAATATGGTTTTTAAATCTTTTGTAGTCTTGCTAATCTTGCGAATGTATCCGGATTCAACAACCAATCAAATCTTCGAAACCTTTTTCACCACAAAAGAATCTCCCGCTTCCACTTTAATGAAATAAGTCCCTTCAACAAGATTGGAAACATCAAATGAATAGTTCAGGCTTTTCAAACTTCCCATATCTACTGACTTTACAACTCTCCCGATCACATCAAACAATG
>CAISZK010000047.1 GCA_903889915.1 uncultured Bacteroidota bacterium | reverse complement strand
TTGCAAATTGCTGTTCTTGACAAAGGCAATTTTAAACTCAAGAAAAAAGAAGTCAATCTTCATGAGATTATTGAAATGGCAGTTGATAATTTTGAAATGATCATCAAGCAACGATGCGGCAAGATCATTACCTCGCTTGATGCGGATATGGCCACATTTTATGCCGATCCTATTCATATCACCAACATCATTCATAACCTGATGGACAATGCAAACAAATATTCTCCCGAGATACCCGAGATATCAATCAGCACCAGGAACAATGAAAAAGGGATCATCCTGTCGGTGGAGGATAAAGGAATTGGTATCAGTCCCGAAAACCAGAAACATATTTTTAAGAAATTTTTCAGGGTACACACAGGAAATATCCACGATGTAAAAGGATTTGGACTGGGTCTGTATTATGTGAAAACAATTGTTGATATCCATGGCGGAACAATTAATCTTGTCAGTGAACTCAAAAAAGGAACCAAAATAGAAATTTATTTCCCGTTTATTCAAAACTAAATATTATGACAAAAGAAAAGTATCGAATTTTGCTTGTAGAAGATGATCCAAACCTGAGTTTGGTTCTCCAGGATTACCTCGAAATGCTGGGTTATGAAATCACTTCATGTTACAATGGAGAAGAAGGATTGATGGCATTTATGAAGGGAAATTATGATCTCTGTATCTTCGATGTGATGATGCCCAAAAAGGATGGTTTCACACTGGCCGAGGATATCAGGAAAACCAACGCTACGATCCCGATCATCTTTCTGACCGCAAAATCGTTCAAGGAAGACCGCATCAGAGGTTTTCAATCGGGTTGCGATGACTACATCACAAAACCCTTCAGTACGGAAGAACTCAACTACCGTATGAAAGCCATTCTGCGCCGCACCACGGCAGTAAAAAGCGAAACCCCAAACGACGACCAGGTGGTTTTTGAGTTTGGTATGTTTACTTTCAATGCCAAGAACATGTCGCTGACATCAAAAGGCCAGGAAATGCATCTGACACGCAAGGAATCGGAATTGCTGAAAGTTCTGTGTAAACACAAAAATCAGTTGCTTACCCGCGAACATGCACTGAAGACTGTGTGGGGCGACGACGATTATTTTATCGGACGCAGCATGGACGTTTTCATCACCAAACTCAGAAAGTATTTGCGTGACGATCCAAAGGTTTCAATAACCAATGTCCACGGCACCGGCTTCAAGTTTATTGTTGAGGAGTAAATAAACCGGATTACTTATTCGTTTACTTTTTGCAACGCAAGAAGCAATCCATTATTGTATTTTATCAAAGGATACAATGGTTGGGGAATTTGCTGCTCAGTAAAGTTCAAGGATCAAGGTTTCCCTGTTTTTTCATTTCACATTTTTTCTGTTTTCACATTTTTTGATTTTGTTAATAGTTCTAGTCGAAGGTGTGTTGGATTTTTTATTTTATAGAATGAGATTTCTGGATTTAAAAAATATCCGCATGTTTGATTTGAAAAGTCTCTTGCATGGATAAAAAAGTCTCTTGCATGGAAAAAATATCCGCATGTTTGAGTTGAAAAGTCTCATGCACGGATCAAAAAGTCTCTTGCACGGAAAAAACATCCACATGTTTGAGTTGAAAAGTCTCATGCACGGATCAAAAAGTCTCTTGCACGGAAAAAACATCCACATGTTTGAGTTGAAAAGTCTCATGCACGGATCAAAAAGTCTCTTGCACGGATAA
>CAISZK010000046.1 GCA_903889915.1 uncultured Bacteroidota bacterium | reverse complement strand
CTGACATCCGTTTCAAAAATTCTTTCCAACGAATTTGAAATTCTTCCTAACGAATTTTGGATTCTGACATCCGTTTCAAAAATTCTTTCCAACGAATTTGAAATTCTGACATCTGTTTCAAAAATTCTTACCAACGAATTTGAAATGCAGACATCTATTACAAAGTTACATTGAAATAGCAATGGTTAATAATGAACTGATGGTATTTTGCTGAATAAGCTCATCAATCAAATTGTGATAAAACCACAGAACAGGTAGAAACGTGCAACTGTCTTTAATGAACTAAAATAAAAAAGGCTGCCTTTACATGAAAGACAGCCTTTTTAAAAAACAATTCTAACTTTAATCTAATGAAAACTTCACGGGCAATTGATATTGAACGCGTGCTGCTGTTCCATTCTGTTTTCCGGGATTCCATTTTGGCATAGCTTTAACAACTCTTAAAGCTTCCTCGCCGCAACCACCACCAATATCCTTTAACAAAGATACTGCTGAAATACGTCCGTCTGTTTCAACAACAAACTGAACAACAACAGTACCCGAAATATTGGTTTCTCTTGCAACCTGCGGGTATTTGATATTATCTGCCAAATATTTGTACAAAGCATCTTCGCCACCAACGAAGGAAGGCATTACTTCAACAATCAGCAAAATTGGCGCTGCCTGTTCAATAACCTGTGTTTTCTTATCTTCAACAACGATATCCGTTTCTTCAGTAATAGGAGCTGTAGTGGTTGATTTCTGATTCAAATCATCCTGGTTCAGCATTCCTTTATCTTCCACGGTATCTGTGGTTACCACCGGGGCGGTGAATTTAATTTTTTGTTCCATTGCTTCAGGAGGAGGAGGAGGCGGTGGTGGTGGTGCGTCCTCATTCTTTGGCGCATTTAAATTTGCAAATTCTGCCCCTACGTTTTTCTCTACATTCACTGACCGTGCTTCTTTGAAAACGATAAAAGGTATTATTGCTGCAAGAAAAATTGCTGCAGCAGAAATTAGCAGCGCTCTTGTAACATATTTATTATAGGCTCTCCTTAAAAAATAAGCTCCATAACTCTTGTTCCTGTTTTCAAATACGATCTCATCAATATCTGCTTTTCTATTTGTTTCCATAGCTCGTTTTATTTTGTAACGACTAACTCAATTTATTTATTTAGGTGCATTTTTAAGCATGTCCAATTCAACACTATTTATATCAACAACTGCGTAACTGGCCACATTGCATATAGCCATTTCATCAATTATATCAACAATGTTTTTGTACTTTGCCTTTTCATCTGCCTTTATAAGTATAATGGGAGCTTTATGGTCCGCTCTTTTTAATTCTTTGATCTTTCTGTTCAAAGTGCTGTCGGCCATTACAAGTTCTCCTTTAATTACCTTTGTTTTTAAAGCTTCTACACTCTTGAAAACATTCTTATTTTTCTGAAGTAAAAATTTACGAATACCATCTTTACTGTAATCAGTTTTGTTTAGTTCCGGCATAGGCGGTTTTTTGGGATCAGCTAAACCAAGATACCAATAAATTTTATTATCCCCGGTTAAAAGAATGTTATAAGTTCTGTCAGCCTGAACCTTTGTTTGAGTCTTGGGATCAGGTTTATTGTCTTTTTCCGGCATAGTAATTTCCATTACCTTGGGTTTGCTGAATGCTGTTGTGAGCATAAAGAAAGTGATAAGCAAACACATCAGGTCCACCATAGGCGTCATGTCAATATGGGTCGAATGCTTTTTGGGCTTTCGCTTTCCGCCTTCTTGTTTTTCTTCCTGGATTATTTCAGCCATAATTTTATTTTTTAATTGTTAGAAAAACTAATAATTTATTCATCAAGTTTAGCTTCTGCTTTCATAAGATTGGTGATCAGGTTAAACTTATTCACTTTGTTATCCTGCATCACATCAATGATCTTCTTCACAGTTTTGTAGTCAGATTCACCGTCACCTTTAATAACTACTTCAGCATTGGGGTTTGTCAAACGTGCGAAACGCACCCACATTGCTATTTGATTGTCGGCAGAATCTATAGGAATTCCTTTTTGTAGTGCGGCTTTTTCCTTTGGGTCAGTGCTGTTTATCCAGCGTTTCATACTATTGATAGGCATTCCGAATGAGGACAGTTTATCAAATTTATCTTTATCTTTATCAGTAAAGGTAATATTGTAATGTTCACCCATTTTTGCAAGCAACGCTTTCCTAAAGTGAGATGCAGTGTCGGCAACTTCTTTACCGTTCTTGTCAAAAGTTTTACCATTCTTGTTCATATCAAAGAATACCTTATTATCTTTGGTGATATCAACGGTGATGATATTTTTGTCAGGAGCCTGTTTCTCGGAAATTGAATTAGGAGTGTCTATCGGTGCAGCTTCCTGCGGCCTGAATGTAGTTGTTAGCATGAAAAAGGTCAAAAGCAGCGAAAACAAATCCACCATTGGCGTCATGTCAATGTGTGGTGATTTGGTCGGTAGCTTAATTTTTGGCATGTCAAATATTTTTTAAATGAAATTAAAAATATTACTACTTGGTTTTTGAAGCAAATGTTTGAACAATGCTGAAACCTGCTTCGTCAATTTTGAATGTCAAACCATCAATAACGGTTGAAAAATAGTTATAAAGAATGATTGCCAGAGCAGAACCTGTAATACCGAAAGCGGTATTGATAAGAGCTTCAGAAATACCTGTTGCAAGAGCAAGAGCATCAGGAGCGCCTGCCTGAGCAAGAGCAGCGAAAGCCCTGATCATACCAAGTACAGTTCCCATAAGACCGATAAGCACAGAGATTGAAGCAATGGTAGAAAGGAACACTAAGTTCTTTGATAACATCGGAGCTTCAAGAGTAGCTGCTTCGTCAAATTCTTTTTGCATAGCAAGAACTTTTTGTTCTTTTTCCATTTTGGTATCATTTTGTAATTCGCGATACCTTGAAAGTGCTGATTTTGCTACATTGGCAATTGAACCACGTTGTACATCGCAATCTGCCAAAGCATCTTCAATTCTGTCGGCTTCAAGTTTTGTCCTGAGGTTACGAAGAAATGCACCTGCATTGTATTTGCGGAATACTAAAGTTGATAAACCGAAAGTACAAACTCTGAAAAATAACCTGACCATTGTATAACCAACCGGGCCTCCTTTTGCAAGTTCAATGGTAATCAATCTTTCGATCGTGAAAGTTAATAACACAACAATACATGTCATAAGTATAGGTACGATCATACCTCCCTTATAAATAATTCCAAGGAAATTCCCCGGTAGTGGTTGACCATTATGATTACCACCTTCAAAATTATCGGGACTTCCC
The DNA here is from genome assembly GCA_903889915.1 of uncultured Bacteroidota bacterium. Taxonomy (GTDB): domain Bacteria; phylum Bacteroidota; class Bacteroidia; order Bacteroidales; family CG2-30-32-10; genus CAISZK01. Next base: position 16,140 of record CAISZK010000046.1, on the reverse strand, counting down.
ATAATCAGGAAGAAAACCGCGATTGAGATTCCTAATGCTATCAAGATAGCGCTAACTGCAAACACAGAATGCAATGCATCCCCTAATGATTGACCACTTTTATTCTTTGCCATAATAATTTAATTTATTGATTAGTAATTTATTTAATAATTTAATTGTTTGTAAAAAATTTCGTTTTTAAAGTGCGGCAAATATAAATATTTTTTTAAAAAACAACCTATCTTTTTGATTCTGTTCGCAAATTATTTTATTAAAATTTGCCAAATAATTTTTCGAACCTTTCTTGTTCATTAATCAATAGTGAAATAAACAGACTCATGCATCAATACTCATGTTTTTTTTCTACTTCAACTATTCAGATTTTTTTTAATTCAATACTTAAATAAAACCGCAATAAAATTATGCTGCAAAGTTAAACAATAAAAATGGTGAAAAGTGCAACAATTAAGTAAACGGTCGGTTTGGTCAAACGAACGGTAAAAAAAAGGAGGGTCGCCCCTCCTTTTTTAACATTTCACCCCTTTTTTAGTAGGGACATTTTATTTTCAGCCCTCTTTTTGTTTCGAGAGCTTTATCATCTTTTGGGTAAAGAGCAAGAATTTTATCGCAATTTTCGATGCACTTTTTGGCATCATCACAATTTTTACTCCTGATGTATTGTTTGTAAGTGTAGAATCTAATGTAGTCATAAGCTGTATAGACATCCTTGGAGTATTTTGCAGTATCCTTTAATGCGTATGGCAACAGTACATTGTACCATTTAACGGCTGTTCCCAGTTTATAGGCTGTATCCATATTGATATTCAATTTTGCACGGTAGTTTATTGCATTATAAAAATCCGGTTTTTTAGCCAACACTGTACCAAATAAGGTATCAGCTTTGTTCCATGCTTTGAATGCTCCGGCAGTATCCTTCTTTGTCCATAATACTCCTCCGTTGTTGAGGTATATCTTGGCCATTTCGTAGTTATCATTTAAAGTAAGGCAATTGTTGTTTGCTTTCTTCTGAAATGTTTTGATTGCACTGTCAAAGTCTTTAAGTTTTTGATACGATTTAATGATCTTTGAAAGCAGCTCGCAGTTTGAAGTATCATTTTTTAAAGCGATGTTGTATTTTTCCAATCCCTGTGCATCGCTGCCGGTTTTAGAAAGCAGGTCACCATAGTAGATGTAATCCGAGTTTATTATTTTTTCAGGTTTGGCTTCTTTGAAAAAAGTTTCAATAGCCTTCAAACCTTCCGGGTATTTCCCGGTTTCAAAATAAGAATAACCTTCAAGTCTGTACAAAATAACATAGCTAGGGTCAATGGCGAGCACCTCACTGCAAACCTGGAGACATTCATCATATCTTTTGGCCATGAAAAGGAATGATGCAAGTCTGTATTTAGCGTAGGTATTATTTCCTGACAATTCCACGAATTTCTTGTAATCCTTCACAGCTTTTTCCCAACGGTCAGCCAATCCATAAAGTTCAGCTCTTTCGCGGTAAGCAGGTGCGAAGAAAGAATCAATTTCGATAGCCTTTTTAAAATACTTCAGAGCATCTTCATAAGTATGGCCACGGACATACACCTCTCCTATCTTCACCATTGCTTTGCATGAAAGACTGTCAAGTTCATTTGCTTTAAGGTAAGCAACAATTGCGTTAGATCCGTCATTATATTCAAGGTAAATATCACCCTTGATCAGGTAAACATCCACCACTGAAGGGTCGCGATCAACAGCCTTGGTGATGAGTTCAAGCATTTCGTCCTTGTTGCGGTCAGTTGCCATCAATTCAGCCTGGGCTATTTTCGCATAGGTCAATGCCTGTTTGGCTACAGGAATATACTTGGGATTTGTGTAATTTTTAAAAGGAAGTTTATCCTTTGCTTTTGCAAACATTTTTTTAGCCTCAGCATTTTTTCCGAGTAAAACATCCACTCTTCCCACTCCAACGTAATTCAAAGGGAAATTAGTATCTTTTTCGATACCTTTCTTATATTGTGCCAAAGCCGGTTCGGTAACTTCCTTCAAAGACACTGACATGCTGTCAACAAAATATTGTTTTAACCAGCATTCACCATAGTAGTAATAGTTGTCAGGTTTGCCCGGCTCTTTTGCGATCAAAGCATCGAAGACTTTATGAGCAGCTTCAAACTGTTCACTCTCGGTCAATTTAATTGCACTTTTCAGATCCTGTGCAAATGAAGGCACACTAATAAATAATGTCAGCCCTAAAATAATTCCGAATATTTTTTTAATATGTAACATTGTAAATTCTCCTTATAATTATTATTTCGTTTCAATATATCTTACTGGCATGGTTGCTGGCATAAGTCCTGATTTTAAAATTATGCGTTGTCCTTTATCATGTGTAATGAAAGATACAAAACCTGTGCCAAGTCCTGTAAATGTTTCGCGGTTGATAATATAAACCTCCCTTGTAAAAGGATATGAACCGTCAGCAATGTTGCCCACATAAGGCTTCCAGTAATCGCCCGTGCCATCAGTGTTGCCAATGCTTCCGACCGAAACAACCCTCATATTTTTCAGGAAGCGGTGCGACACTGAATCATTTTTATCACTGATCCAGTTAACGCTGATGATCCCAATCGCATTTTTGTTTTTCTCAATATAGCTGAGTACTTCAGGATTTGATTTTACAGCAAAACAATTTGAGGGGAAATTATTTTTAAGTTCTAATTTTTCCTTTATCATTCTTGTATTGCCCGACTGGTTATTGTCGAAAACAACTGTAATATCTCCCAATGTTGACTTAGGATTTATTTCAGTCCATTTGGTGATCTTTCCGCTGAAGATGTCCTTTATATTATCATACAATAACAGCGAATCCTGGTTGTCTTTATTGATAATAAATGCAAGGGCATCATAACAGATCTTCTCAGTTTTCGGAATATATTTCTGGCTTCTGAGTAATTGATCTTCAGCATCAGTTAGTTTTCTGCTTGCTACAACAAATCTTACTGAATCCTTCATGAACAAAGCTATTGCTTCACCTTCGGGTTTGTAGATCGGGTTTATTTTAGCGTATTTGTAAAGAGATTCAAATGTATCAATCTCCGTATCGAAAAGCAGCTTATAAGCTTCGTCAACTGCAATTTTTATGTTGCCTGATGTTGGCGTTTCATTAATCTGACCACTATTGCTGCCGCATCCAGCTAAAAATATGAAAGCGATAACAGCAGAAATAATAAACTCAATTTTCATTTTAAAATTATTCATCGTAATACTCCTTTCTTTTTTGTTCTCTAATACTATTAATTATTCTTGCAATCCGGAATAGTCCGTAGGCAATGAAAAAGAGACCAACAACGTATCTCATGTTCGGTGGCAGGTAATAGAATTTAGGGGAAAATATCAGGGCGATTCCTATGCCTAGAAAGATTGCGACCATTACAAAGCCAAAACCAAACATTATTTTGGACAACAAGTGTTTATCCCTTGCCATATAATATTTTTACAAACTAATTTCCTGTTGCTTGATAATTGCATAACGCAGGAAATGATTTTTTATTGTGCGGAGAGAATGGGATTCGAACCCATGAAACGCTTGTGACGTTTACACACTTTCCAGGCGTGCGCCTTCGACCACTCGGCCATCTCTCCGTAAATTGATTTTTTTAAGAGTTGCAAATATATGAAAAAATAAATACCCCTGTTTTTTTTCAAAGAATTTACAAAAATTTAAAACAGTATTTTGAAAAACTCTTTTGCATTGGAAGTAGTTATCGCTGCCACTTCCTCCACAGGACATGATCTCAGCTGAGCTATGAACTCAGCAATAGTCCGTATATAGGCGCTTTCATTTCGCTGTCCCCTGTATGGAACCGGGGGCAGATAAGGTGCATCTGTTTCCAAAAAAATATGCTCCAGTGGCAGCACTTTTACGATCTTCGCCAACCCTGAGTTTTTATAGGTAACAACACCGCCTATACCCAATTTATATCCTTTCCCTGTCAGGTATTCAGCCTGCTCAAAACTGCCGGAATAACAATGAAAGACAATCTTGATACCGTCGAAAATTTTATCTTTCAAAATCTGTATGATCTCATTCATGGCATTCCGGCTGTGAATAATAACAGGCAACTCAAATTTCTTCGCTAACAAAAGTTGAAATTTCAATGTTTCTATTTGCTGACTGAGAAAAGTTTTATCCCAGTAAAGATCAATACCAACTTCTCCAATTGCAATAAATTTTTCTTTTTCAAGCCAGCTTTCCATGACCTGCAACTCATCCCTGAAATTTTCTTTTACCGATTGCGGATGCAGGCCGATCGCAGGAAAGCAGGTCTTCTGAAATTGATTGCACAACTTCATCATGGGTTCAATTGTTGTGCTGTCAACGTTAGGAATCACGAAATATTTTACGTCTGCTTCTTCTGCCCTTTTAATTACTGCGTGAATATCGGAATCAAATTCTTCAAGATAAAGGTGAGTATGGGAATCAATAAGGATCATGCCGGCAAAATTAAAATAAAAATACGAAGTATCTTGTCACTGCCTGAAACATGGCAGAATTAATTTTTACGAAAACAACCTTTTCATCAAAAAGACATCAACTTTTTTCAAGTTGGTGAAATTAACGTAAACTTATTATTAGACTTTCTAAATTCAGATTATCTTTGCAAAAAAATGACACTTTGAAAAAATATCTCATTATCCGGTTTAGTTCAATAGGTGATATCGTACTTACATCACCTGTTATCCGCTGTGTTAAACAGCAGGTGAAAGATGTGGAACTGCATTATCTTACCAAAGAATCGCACTTGCCTATTCTGAAAAACAACCCTTATATTGATAAGATCTATACCATCAAAAAAAATGTGTCATCACTCATTCCTGAACTAAAAAAAGAAAATTACGATTACATCATAGACCTTCATAACAGCATCAGGTCAACAGCGACAGTTCTTCAACTTGTAAGGCCTTTCAATACGCTGAAAAAATTAAATATCCGGAAGGAACTTTATGTTGCAACAAAAATAAATCTGCTTCCCCATTTGCATGTTGTACAACGTTATTTCAAAGTTGTGGAACCGTTGGATGTGACAAATGATGGCAAAGGACTTGATTATTTTATCGCGCCGGAAGATGAAGTTGAAATTTCTGACCTTCCTGAAACCCACAGAAACGGCTATATTGCTTTCGTGATCGGCGGAAAACATTTCACCAAAAGGCTTCCTGAAAATAAAATTATCTCACTATGCACCAAGATCAATAAACCTGTCATTTTACTGGGTGGTTCTGAAAACCGTGAAACCGGTGATCTGGTACAGAAAATGGTTGGCGAGAATGTTTACAACGGATGCGGAATTTATTCACTGAACCAGTCAGCCTCCCTGGTCAAACAATCAAGTCAGGTCATTTCGAACGATACAGGATTGATGCACATTGCTGCGGCATTTGGCAAACACATCATTTCAATTTGGGGAAACACCGTTCCTGATTTTGGAATGTATCCATATTTCCCGGAAGGCTCTGAAGAAAAGTCAAAGATCATTGAAGTCAGAGGGCTTTCCTGTCGTCCCTGTTCAAAACTGGGATTTGAAAAATGCCCCAAAGAACATTTCAAATGCATGAATCTTATTGACGAAAAGGAAGTGATCAGCAGCCTGATTTTTTAAGATTCAGGAACTACATTACAAATTTTAAATTACAGACAAGTTACATTACGAAAGGATTGTTTTCCTTTTCGTACTCTATTGTGGTTGTTCCTCCATGTCCCGGATAGACCACTGTATTTGCGGGCAATTCAAACAATTTTGTCTTTATGCTTTTCATCAGCATATCGAAATCTCCCGAAGGCAGGTCGGTCCGGCCAATGCTGTCCCTGAAAAGAACATCGCCAACGATAATAAAATTTTCCTTTTCTGAGTAAAAACAAATACTCCCATCAGCATGCCCCGGAGTGTAGAGAACTTTTAATTCGGAATTACCAAACTTAATGACATCACCCTCTTCAACAAAACCAACCGGGTCAACAAACTCAACATTGTCGAAACCAAAAGCCACAGCATAGCCTTTTGCAGAATGTAAAAATGACATAGCACCTTTGTGCACTTCCAGTCCTATGTTGTATGTTGTCGCAACAAATTTATTTCCTACGATGTGATCAATGTGTGCATGGGTATTGAACAACTTTACCGGATGCAGTTTGTTTTGAGAAATAAATGAAGTAAGTTCCTTGTGTTCTCCGTCAGTAATGCAACCAGGATCAATGATCACACAATCGCTGGTTTCATCATAGAGCACAAACGTATTTACATGGAAATCGTTAAATTCAAATGCTTTTATCGTTATCATAAAAAGTCAGATTATTAAACGGCAAAAGTATTAAAAATTGTTCCCCGAAAAATGGTATTGCAGAATTATTTGCATTGCACGGGATTTGAATAACCATAAATGAAGAAGGCACTATGGAAATAACAAGACATCCAAAAAGCTATCAATTTATGTTGATACAAACCATCAGGGAAATGAAAATGCGGGTAAGACGAGTATCGTTATGAACGTTGATTGATTAAGCCTGTTGCAATAAAAGTTCCGGACATTGATATCTGTTGAAACTTCTATTTTTCGTTATGCTTATGATCCATCCAATCAGAAAAAAAATATTGGCGTTTTGTACACCTGAAACATTTTCTTACTGAAGTGAATTCGTGTTTTTTTCCATCATTTGTCAAAATGTTGGAATAATCCTTATAACGCCATTTGTGTCCTAACAATGCACACATTAAAGCCAATGGTTTACGTAAAATGCTTGCTGTCATGTGAGTTAACGTTAATTTTTTTTCAATAAACAATTACAAATTGAGAACTTTAAGCCTAAAATGATATTGCAAATATAGCAAATCCGGATCAATTTCCAAATGTGTTTCAGGCAAAATATTACTGACTTATCAACAATTAAGCATGATTTTCATTTTGAAATTTCAAAAAATAGAATGATCGTTTAGTTTAACTCCAGAATTTCTCAGCCTTATCAGGACGTAAAGAGGACATCTCTTTAAGTGATCACTGTGAATAAAAAAAGTAAGCTTCCCGTTTATTTTCATCCTTATTATTTTCCCTATCATTCAGGAGAACAAATTGTGCAATTTTCCGGAATAAATAAACGTAATGTGGGCTGACATCATCATACGGAACCGATTTGAAAATGTTCTTCTCATTGACAATCCTTCACAATATATTTAAGTGAACATCCCTGACAAAGACATTTATTTAAAGTAACTCTACTTTTAAGTAAGTGACGGATACTTTTAGATCGGGTACGTTTTTGTTTACGTCCCTGACAAGGACGTTTATTTAAAGTAACTCTACTTTTAAGTAAGCGAAGAATACTTTTAAGTCCGGTACGTCTACGTCCCTGACAAGGACGTTTATTTAAAGTAACTCTACTTTTAAGTAGGCGACAGGTACTTTTATATCCGGTATGTTTAAGTTTACGTCCTTGTCAGGGACATTCTTTCTCACTTATCATACATTTAATTAATGAATACTGAGACTCATTCAATTGACGACTTCATCCGTATTCCTTAGAATTAAACAACTGTTTAGAGAATGATTTTTTATGTCATTCACATTTTCACAAAAGTCTCCCGGCATTGGGTTCATAAGAAACCAACATCAATTTACTTCAGGATAATAATCGTGATAAAATTTTAAAAATGATCAGGCATTTGAAAGGTGAGCCAAAACAAAAACACGAAAAATATCCGCGTGATGTTGCCTTTTCAAATTGTATCAAGGCAACTTTTACGTGATCACATAAAATTAAAGATGGAAATTATTTTCGATGTTCCGGCAACGAACATCATTGATGGCATGAAATAAAATTTATAAGATCTGCACAAGTAATCTAGCAGTAATCGTTCAGATGATCATCATGCTTATCACATCACTCCACTCACCGGGGCTTGCTGAAACTATGATTCTGTAACGAAAATAAACAACAGTTGCAGGCGTAAGACCTTTTATGATGGTTGTTGATTTGATGGTAACATCAATTTCCATCTCTTTCCAGCTTGCATCATTATCAGGTGTTGTTGTAGCCTGCCATTGATAAGCCGATCTTTCAGGAACAAAAACTCCCTGCAGTTCAATTTCACCACTCATGCCGGTGTAGTAAGCTCCCCATTTCTGCTTTCCCCGTGGAGTAAATTTTTTGATGTCCATTCCCGCACTATTGGCGATACTTTGGGCTTCACTTTTGTTCTCATTTACTACAGCCTGAACTTTCAGACGAAGAGCAATTGTTTCAGTGATCACCAAACACACGGCAGTATTACGTTTTTGTGTTATTGACTTTCCCCTTTTGAGCATTTTTGCTTCCTTCGCAAAGGCATCCTCAATATGTCTTTTAAAACCGGCTAACATTTCCTGTGCATCCGGAAAAAGTAAATTTCCGGTCATGTGATCACAAATGCAGCGCGATTTTAAAAGGATTCTTGGTATATCAGCCGGGAATTTGATCACGACATTTTTGCTGCCAATAATTACTTTTGTCATCAAAAATATTGGCGCCATGACTTCCGGTTTTGTTGATTTGGCAAGCTTTCTCTGCACTATCTTATCGTTCTTTTGTTGTAATTTTTTCTGGTCATAACAACCCCTTTCTCTTTAAATTGTTGTTTTTATTTTTTAACAGCCTTGTATTAGTTCAAAATCACTGTAAAGATACAATATTATGTAGGGTTTGTTAAGGAAAAACGAAAAAATGTTTATTGATTTACTAACAATTAAATGACAAGGGCAAAACAAGGATAAAAAAGGTCTTTTCTTTACAGGAAATAATTAATAGAGATGCCCCATTCTACAGCGTTCGTTTAAAATAAATAACAGCCTTCTTTCCCGTCATTTGTTAATTAAAAAATGATTTTAAAATATACAAGCAACCTACCTTGGTTTTAGACGTCCTTAAACAAAGGTTTTTTAACTGCGATTTTTTAGCTAATTTTTTACACATAATATTCAGACAAGTAATTACAACAGTTCTGAAAAAAATTAAAAAAAGAAAGTTGAAAAGTTGTTTCATAAAAATGTAATCCCTTCAATTTTTTGGGTTATATTTGCTGCTAATAATTCTACATAAAATATGTACGGATTGCCATCTTTGATTAATGGAATGAATGCACCAAATGCTGGTGTTTCCTTCTTGTTTACTGGATACCCCAGTCCGGTTTCGCTTTATTGTAAATGTTTTTCCGGCTTCAATTTTTCATTACAAAAAAGTCAGTTAAACATTCGTAGAATTTTATTTTTTTTAAAAGTAGTTTTAACAACGCTACCTGGTTTGAAATTCAATGATGAGGGGGTTTGACTCAGAATTGATAAAATTTAAGTGTCTATAACTTTCTGTTTAATAATTTAATCAATAATCAACAACCAAAATTAAGAAAATTTGCAGTTAATTAAAAAAGTAATCATTCATTTTTATTTGCCTTTATCGTTTTAGTATCACTATTTATGATTCATGAAAATGAAATCTCCTATTGTGTTTATTGAATGAAAATCAAAGCACTGAGGTCTGATTATAATACCTGCTTTTACATTTAATCCAAATAATAAACAAATTCAAAAATAAAATTGGACTGAAAAATAAACAAGTGAATAGAACTGAAATGACATCAGAAGATCAAAAACTGTATTAAAAATTATTACTAAAGGAGAAACCTGAAATAACCGGTATAGGAACAATTAATGACACAAATTCTTTACAAAGAATACGTAATTGCTTGATCAATTAATGTGTTTTCGTTAATTGTTCAAAGCAAATAAAAGGAGATTAAATTTTCAATCCGGAAATTGCCACACCGGAAAAGTGAAACAATTTAAGCTATTTACTGTATAATAGTCTTAGCATTAAATGAAGAAAGAGCAGAAGAAATTCAGTATAAACATTGCAGCATAGAACAGGGTAAAGTATAAAAGACAGAAGATTGTGAAGCACATTTACACAATTAAAAAAAATATTCCATTAGTAAAATACTGTTACCTCGCGTTATCAGTGTGCTGTCTTTGTATTGGTATTCCATCAAAAATAAATACACTAAATTTAATCCGTGTTCGTTCCAAAACACTTTTTATTTTACTTACGGGATTGTTTTTATTTAGCTTTTCATCATTTTCACAATCATTACAACTTACTTTGCAATGTCCGGACACGACAATATGTACAGGAAATTGCACACAAATTTCAGCACATATTTCCGGAGCAAATGGGATCGTTACATATTCATGGACACCTGCAACAGGGTTCACCAATGTCAACGACTCAGTCATCAATGCCTGCCCTACATCAGATATTATGTACAAATTGGTTGTTACAGATGCATTGTTCAATAAAGATTCTGCATTCATTTCAATCATTGTTTACCCTGCTCCAGCCATTCCCAACCTGGTTGATACCATTTGCAACAATGGGGCTTTTACATTAAGTCCACAGAATAATCCCCCTTTAGAGATCGTCCCTGCAGGCACTACCTATAGTTGGTCTGCGCCAACTGGAACAGGATTTACAGGAGGTACCGCAGGCAATGGACCAAACATCACAGGGACACTCACCAATACAACATCTGCATGGCAAACGGCCACCTATACTGTTACACCCACCTCAGGAGCTCCTGAAAATTGCCCGGGTTCTGCATTTACTGTATCAATTATCATCACTCCAAAGGCTGATATATCATCCATAACTCTTACTGTATGTAATCAAACCGGATTTGCGGTTACTCCGGTTGATGGCACCAATGGTATTGTACCAACCGGAACAACTTATAGTTGGTCAGCTCCTACAGGAACAGGGTTTTCAGGAGGTACCGCCGGAAACGGATCCGGAATAACGGGAAATCTGACAAATCTAATGAACACTTCACAAACTGCCATTTATTATGTAACACCAACTTTTGGTAATTGTGTGGATTCAAGCTTTACAATAAAAATAAAGTTAACTCCTGCTGCATCTGTTGAAGCAATCAACATCAACGTGTGCACTGGAGTCGGGTTTATAGTAACTCCTGTCAATGTTATCAATGGAATAGTTCCGGCCGGAACCACCTATAGCTGGTCGGCACCTACAGGAACCGGTTTTACAGGAGGTGCTGCCGGAAGCGGAAACAATGTTCATGGTACGCTGAACAACATGACTTCTTCTCCTGCAACAGCAACCTATACCGTTACTCCAACTTCCGGAAGCTGTGTTGGTCATACTTTTATTCTTACAGTTACTGTTAATCCAAAACCAAATGCTTCCACAACAAGCCCGACAACCATTTGTAGCGGAACATCTACCAACATCTTATTGACAAGCGTTACACCAGGTGTTAATTTTACCTGGACAGTTGGAATAATAACCGGTGGAATAACAGGAGCCAGCGCATCCAGTGGCTCTGTCATTGCACAAACACTGACAAACCCCGGTGTCACGGCGGGAACAGTGACCTACAATATTACTCCATCCATAAGTGGCTGTTCAGGAAACGTCCTAAGCATTGTGGTGACAGTGACGCCCGGTGCATCATTGATTTCATCGGGACCTACATCCATCTGCACCGGCACTACTACAAATATTGCATTGTCCAGCAACGTAACGGGTGCTACTTTAAGCTGGAACATTGGAGCGATCACAGGAGGAATAACGGGTGCAAGTGCTGCGGTAGGTTCAACAATAGCACAGACGCTTACCAATCCCGGTACGACTGCAGGAACGGTTACTTATATTGTTACTCCTATGGTAAATTCCTGCCCTGGAATACCCTCAAACATTGTTATTACTGTAAATCCTGATCCTGCAATTACAACAATTTCTACTTCTGAATATAGTAGTGTTTTGTTTACCGTGACTCCTGTAGATGGAATTAATGGTGTGGTTCCTGTTGGAACAACATATAGCTGGTCGGCTCCTACAGGAACAGGTTTTACCGGTGGTGTTGCAGGGAGTGGAACAAATATTAGCGGAACATTTACAAATAATACAAATTCTCCTCAAACTGCCACTTATACTGTTACTCCAACCATAGTAAATTGTCCGGTCACAACTTTCCAGGTTATAGTAACAATTAACCCGATTCCGATAGTTTCTACCATAAGTCCTACAACCATTTGCAGTGGGAATGCCACAAATATCGCATTGACAAGTAATGTCGCGGGAACTTCATTCAATTGGACCATTGGTGCAATAACAGGAGGAATAACAGGATCCGGCTCATCGGGTGGATTAACCATTGCCCAGACATTAACCAATCCGGGAACTTCAGCAGGAACCGTAACCTATATTGTCACTCCTACCGCCAATGGCTGTTCAGGAAATGCATTGAACATAGTTGTAACTGTAAATCCAACTCCTAATGTAACTACGATTAGCCCGACAACAATATGTAGCGGAACTTCAACAAACATCGCTTTAAACAGCAATGTTGCAGGCGCCACGTTTAGCTGGACAATAGGAACAATTACTGGAGGAATAACAGGTGCCACAGCAGCAGGCGGAGCCACTATAGCACAGACTTTGATCAATCCCGGATCCACTGCCGGTACTGTTACTTACATTGTCACTCCAATGGCGAACACATGCCCCGGAAACCCAACCAGCATTGTTGTAACTGTTAATCCAACTCCAAATGTTTCTACAATAAGTTCTACAACTATATGCAGCGGAACCTCCACAAATATTGCATTAACAAGCAATGTTGCTGGCACCACATTTAGCTGGACAATCGGAACAATAACAGGAGGAATAACCGGTGCAAGTGCATCAAATGGCTCCACAATAGCTCAGACACTGTTTAATCCGGGTACAACAGCGGGAACTGTAAATTATATAATCACTCCGACTGCAAATACCTGCTCAGGAAGTCCATTTAATATTGTCGTAACTGTAAATCCTGCTCCTTATGTAACTTCACCAAATACAGCAACAATTTGCAGCGGAACATCAACCAATATTGTTTTGACCAGCAATTTTGCCGGGGCTACTTTCACCTGGACAATTGGTGCTATTACAGGCGGAATAACAGGTGCCAGTGCTGCAGGAGGATCAACAATCTCACAAGTATTGACCAATCCCGGAACAACTGCCGGCACCGTTACTTATATTGTAACTCCGGGTGCAATTATTTGTCCTGGTATTCCAACAAACATAGTCGTTACAGTTAATCCTATTTCTTCCATTAATCCGATGGTCACAACAGTTTGTAGCGGCGCAGGTTTTACTGTAACACCTGCCAATGGTACAAATGGAACTGTTCTTGCAGGAACAACCTATAGCTGGTCGGCACCAACAGGTGCAGGTTTTACTGGTGGTATTGCAGGCAACGGAAACAATATTAATGGTACACTAACGAACACAACAAACAATCCTGTAACTGCCGTTTATACAGTGACACCGACCACTTCCATTGCATTGGGAAGTTGTGCCGGACCGACATTTACAGTTACAGTTACTATTAACCCTACTCCAAATGTTTCTACTGCCAGTTCTACTACGATTTGTAGTGGCAATACAACAAACATTGTGTTAACCGGAAATGTTGCCGGAACATTATTCAGCTGGACAATCGGAACAATAACCGGAGGCATTACAGGCGCCAGTGCATCAAGCGGGACAGTTATAGCTCAAACTTTGACTAATCCCGTCGCCACTGCAGGAACTGTGACTTATGTTATAACTCCATCAGCAAATTCTTGTCAGGGAATTGCAACAAATATAGTGGTAACAGTGAATCCCGTTCCGGCAATAACAGCAATAACTGTCAATGAATGTAGCGGAGTTGCATTTTCTGTAGTGCCTGTTAACGGTACAAATGGAATTGTTCCGGCAGGAACATCATATAGCTGGTCGGCTCCTACCGGAAGTGGTTTTACAGGAGGTTCGGCAGGTAATGGAAGCAGTATCAATGGCACTCTTACAAATTCCACAAATAGTCCGGCAACGGCTTTCTATACTGTAACACCAACATCTTCTGCTGCACTAGGAAATTGTCCTGGCACCCCCTTTACCGTCACAGTTAATGTCTTCCCTTCAATTAATGTTTCTACTGCAAGTCAAACCACAATTTGCAGCGGAGCAACTACAAATATCGTTTTGACTAGCAATATTTCAGGAGTTACCTATAGCTGGACTATTGGTCCCATTACAGGTGGAATAACAGGTGCCAGCGCCTCGAGTGGTTCAACTATTGCACAAACTTTAACCAATCCTGGAGCCACAGCAGGAACAGTTACCTACATTGTTACACCATTTGCAAATTCCTGCTCAGGAAACATTACAAATATTGTCGTAACCGTTTATCCAACTCCTTTTCTGACATCACCAACCACAGCCACTATCTGTAGCGGACAATCTACAAATATTTCATTGAACAGCAATGTAAGCGGCTCTACATTCAGTTGGACAATCGGAACAATTACCGGTGGTATTACCGGAGCAAACGCAGGAAGTGGAAATGTAATAGCTCAAACCCTTACCAACCCGGGAACAACAGCCGGAACTGTAACCTATATTGTCACACCTTCTGCTAACGGATGTGTAGGAAATCCAACAAACATTGTGGTTACAGTAAACCCCGCCCCTTATGTTATAACTTCAGGCCCAATGATCATTTGCAGTGGTGCCACCACCAATATCTTATTAAGCAGCAATTTTCCCGGCACTACATTTTGCTGGACACTTGGAGCTATTACCGGTGGAGTTACAGGAGCAAGCGCATCCTGCGGGCCTGTGATTGCACAAACACTGACTAACCCGGGTTCTTCAACAGGAACTGTCACATATGTCATCACACCATCGTCAGGTATTTGCCCGGGAATCATATCAAGTATTACTGTTATTGTAAACCCCGTTCCTGAAGTCACACCGATTACCACGATTCTCTGCAGTCAGAACACATTTTCCGTAACACCTGTTGATGGCACAAATGGGATAGTTCCAACAGGAACTACTTATAGCTGGTCAACTCCAACCGGAACTGGATTTACGGGAGGAGCTGCAGGAATTGGATCCAGCATTAGTGGCAGTCTGACCGATACAACCAATGGTCCGATAACAGCAGTATATACCGTGACACCTATATCTGCAGTAGTAGGTAATTGTACAGGGCCTGCATTTACTGTTACAGTAACTTTAAATCCTATTCCGATCTTAACAACTCCCCCCACAGCTTCAATTTGCAGTGGAAATACTACAAACATTGTTTTGACCAGCAATGTTGCCGGTGCAACTTTCAGTTGGACAATAGGGGCTGTGACAAATGGAATTACAGGAGCAAGTGCTTCGACCGGATCAATTATCGCTCAAACACTCATCAACCCCGGAGCTACAGCAGGAACTGTTACTTATATCGTTATACCTGCAACAAGTTTATGTCCGGGTACCCCTACAAATATTGTTGTCACTGTAAACCCTGTACCTGTTATTACAACAATGTACGCTACGGTATGCAGTGCTACTACCTTTACAGTAACTCCATCCAATGGAGGTAACGGAATAGTTCCGTTTGGAACAACTTATTCATGGTCGTCACCAACAGGAACAGGTTTTTCAGGAGGGGCCGCAGGAAATGGAACAAATATCAATGGTACGCTGACTGACACAACAAACAGTCCGGTAACAGCAACTTATACTGTGACTCCGACAACATCTGCAGCATTGGGAAATTGCCCGGGTACTACTTTTACTTTAATAGTAACTTTAAATCCTATTCCTAATTTAACTATAACAGGGGCAACAACAATTTGCAGTGGTGATAATACGAATATTGCTTTGTCAGCCAATATACCGACCGCTACTTTCAGTTGGACAATAGGACCAATTACCGGAGGCATAACAGGAGCCAGTGCTTCAAGCGGAGCATTAATTTCTCAGACATTAATTAATCCTGGCACAAATCCAGGCACTGTTACTTACATTGTTACACCCGCCACAAACTCTTGTCCCGGCAATTCAACAAATATCATCGTTACTGTCAACCCTGCAGCAAATGTAAGTACTATCAGCCCAACCATCATATGCAGTGGAAACACAACAAATATTGTTCTGGCCAGCAATGTTGCCGGAACAATTTATAACTGGACAATAGGATCAATAACAGGGGGGATCACAGGCGCCAGTGCGGCAAGTGGAGCTATCATAGCCCAAACTCT